>NZ_JBDMZG010000033.1:0-39740 GCF_039769035.1 Pacificibacter sp. | reverse complement strand
TGCACCAAGACAGCCATGGCGTCTTTGATCAGTCCCAAGGCTGTCGCGGACCTTAAATCATAGGTCTCATAGATCTGGCCTGGAATGGGCGATGACAGAACAAGCTGGCGAATTTCATTGCGGCGCAGCACAACGTTGTACACGCCTGCGTTGGCCAAAAGCTCGTCCTCAAGCTTCATATCAATCGAATCGTTGGCCAAAAGTGCCAGCGACGCAATCTGAGCCCGCTCAAGGTGCGACAGCAAAAAGTCTTCGCGGTACCGCGCGATGGACGGCACAAAGATCATGATTTCAGCGGCCATCACAAAGACGACCGTCAGCATCAAGAAGCGCCCTGTCAGCGTATTTAGAAAGCGTGGAAGCTTCATAGACCCTCGTCTAAATTCCTATGGCAGGAACCTTTGAATCAAATTGACCGCAGTTTTAACACGCGGGTTGTCAAACAACTTAGGGGTAAAATAGGCACCCGCAGCACGTTTGTTAAGCTCCATCAATGTCGGATAAGGCGCGACCATGCCAGCGATTTGTCCCATCTTGAGCTTATTGGCGAACGCCAGCGCCCAAAACGAGATCAATTCCCCTGCGTCTGCCGCGACAATCGTCACGCCGACGGGACGGTTTTTCACGATCATCACTTTAATGAACCCTCCGCCCAGCGCGCGGCCCGTCGCAATGGCACGATCATTGCCCGACACTTCGGCGCGCGACACTGTGAGCGCCTCACCATGGGTGGCGCGGGCCTCGGCCTCCGTCAGGCCAATCTGCGCCAATTCAGGATCGGTATAGGTGGCACGGGGGATATGATGATGCGAGGCCTTGGCAGGCAGGCCAAACAGCATAGAGCGGATCAAAACGCCCGCGTGATAGCCCGCCACATGGGTGAACTGCATCCCGCCAGCCGCATCGCCAATGGCGTAAACACGGCGGTTGGTTGAGCGCAAAGACGCATCAACTTTGACGCCTGCGCGATTGCGCTCCACCCCGCCCTTGTCCAAATCCATGCCGTCAGTGTTGGCAACGCGTCCGACAGCGACCAACAGATCGGTGCCTTTGATCTGCGCGCCATCTTTAAGCTGCAAGGTGATGTCGCCAGCGCCACCTGAGACCTGCACCACAGGCGCATTCTCAAGAATAGTCACGCCCTCGGCCCGCAAAGCCGCGATCACCACAGCGGCGGCTTCAGGATCGTCACGGCCCAGCGCGGCCTGCGCATCCACAACAGTCACCTCACAACCCAAGCGGCGGTGTGCTTGCGCCATTTCCATGCCAATAGGCCCGCCCCCCAGAACCAACAGATGCTTGGGCGCTGTGCGTTGCTGCCACAGAGTTTCGTTGGTCAGGTACGGCACGCCGTCCAAGCCCTCAATCGGCGGAATAAACGCACGCGACCCAGTCGAGATCACGAAACGTCGCGCGGTGATTTCCGTATCGCCAGCCTGTACGGTTTTGGGCGAGGTGAACTTGGCAAAGGCACGTATGACTGTGCATCCCAAACCCTCGAACCGCTCTTGGCTGTCATGCGGCGCGATGGTGTCGATCGCCCCTTGCACGTGATCCATAGCGGCGGCGTAATCAATCTGCGGCGTGACGCCTGCAATGCCTGCCCCGCCCTTGCGCATCACATGCGCTTGCTTGGCGGCAGACAACAACGCTTTTGAAGGCACGCAACCGTAGTTGAGACAATCCCCCCCCATTTCGCCCGCCTCAATCAAAACGACCTTCGCGCCCATTTGCACCGCACCCGCGGCCACGGACAACCCACCAGAGCCGCCCCCAATGACGCAGATATCTGTCTTGATCTTGTTCATTCGTACCCTCCCAAGGCGACGCTATCTGCGGCTAAAACGCTTATAAAGAATCGGCAACACCGACAGCGCCGCCAGCCCCAACAGGGGCAGCAAAATCTGTGGTTCAAAAATCACGCCCAGATTCGGCATCTCACCACTTTCAAAGACAGATCCAAGCCCTGCACCAACCGATGTGAACACAAAGGTGCCCGGAATGATGCCGACCCCCGTCGAGACAACAAAGCGAAACAGCGACACACCCACCAAAGCGGGCAGTAAATTGGCGACGAAAAACGGAACGATGGGCAACAACCGAATGAGAAACAGCATCGACCACTGATTCTCATCGATCCCGTCCTTGAGCTGTTTGGTGCGCCCCTCACTGACGTCCATTTTGGCCGACAACCAATCGCCCAGCCCCCAGCGCACCGCCAAGAACAAACAACTGGCACCGATGGTGGCCCCTGCCACGTTAAAAATAACGCCTGGAAAGAGCCCAAACAGGAACCCGCCCGTTAACGTGGCAACACTCGCGCCTGGCAAGGAAAAGGCAACAATACATATGTAAATCACCAAAAACGTCGCCACAGCCGCCACATAATGAGAATCACGGTAGGCCAAAAGCATCTCTCGGTGCTGGGCAAAAGCATCAAAACTCAAGGCACCCCGATATTTATAGGCCAGCAAAACAGCAACAAGAATAAGAAGCCCAAGCACCAATAGACGCTGAACCTGCCGCTTTGGTTTGGGCATGCGATCTGACGCATTTGAAGATGGGAGACTTGGCACAGGCTTTCCTTTATGATGGTTACGGTCTAAAATGAGCATGCAACCCGTATATGACCAGCAAAAACCATCAGGCTCACGTTGCAGTGAACGCGAAGTGACTGCCCGTTACAATACTGTAATATTCTGGGGAATTCTTTTTGATTTTGCCGCACAATCAATTGACAAGCCCCCCACTCCTGCCTAAAGACTGCGCTTCGAACGTATACACGCCTTCGAATCCCTTCATAAGGATTTGGGCCAGAAACAAACCGATGGAGACGGAGCGATGAAACGCACCTTTCAACCGAGCAACCTCGTCCGCAAACGCCGCCACGGTTTCCGTGCACGCATGGCAACCAAAGCGGGCCGTAAAATCATCAACGCACGTCGTGCTCAAGGCCGGAAGTCCTTGTCAGCGTAAACGTTGAGCCGAAAGGCTATGAAAATGACACCGTCGAATGCCCCCTTGGTTATGGCTCCAGCCGAAGCTACGGGATCGCAATCGGCGGTTTTGTCATGTTCAGCCCCCAAAATTGAAACACTGCAAAAGCGCGCTGACTTCTTGTTGGCCGCACGTGCGCGGCGTCAAGGGACATCAAGCTTTCTGTTACAGGGCCGCAAACGCCGTGACGGTGAGCCTGAAACTGGCATTCGCGTTGGCTATACTTGTTCCAAAAAAGTGGGCAACGCGGTCAAACGCAACCACGCCAAGCGGCGTTTGCGCGAAGCAGCCCGCAGCGTGATTCCCGAATTTGGTCGCGATGGGTGGGACTATGTCCTCATCGGCAAAGCCCGCGACACAAGTGCGCGCGATTTCCAGCTGTTGCTCAAAGATCTGCGATATGCCCTGCGCAAAGTGCACGGCGCCCCTTCTGAGGGTCGCAGATCATGACCCCGCTTGCCTATATCGTGTCGCTGCCCGTGCGCGCCTATCGTTTGATTTTCAGCGCATGGATTGGCTTCAATTGCCGCTATCAACCAACCTGCAGCGCCTATGCCTTAGAAGCGCTGGAAAAACACGGGGCTTTCAAGGGCTCGTATTTGGCGGCGCGCCGAATCGGGCGATGCCACCCCCTTGGCAAAAGTGGTTACGACCCCGTGCCTGACGCAAAACCGCGCCCCAAGCCCCATTCCTCCAAGGACTAACGCATGCTGGACGATCTCGACGACATTCATCCGCTCTTTCACGGCGCCCCTTCCACGACAGAGTTCAAAAAGCTGCGCAAACGCATTGTGCGCCAAACGCGCGAAGCGGTTGAACAATACGGCATGGTCGAACGTGGCGCGAAGTGGCTCGTGTGCATGTCCGGCGGCAAAGACAGCTATACGCTTTTGGCCATTTTGCACGAACTGCAATGGCGTGGCCTTTTGCCGGTAGAGCTTTTGGCCTGCAACTTGGACCAAGGCCAGCCAGGATTCCCTGCCACCGTGTTGCCCGAATTTCTTGAGAAAATGAAGGTGCCGCACCGGATTGAATACCAAGACACCTATTCCATCGTCACAGATAAAGTGCCAGCGGGCCGCACATATTGTGCCCTGTGCTCACGCTTGCGCCGTGCGAATCTGTACCGCGTCGCCCGTGAAGAAGGCTGCACAGCCGTGGTCCTCGGCCATCACCGCGATGACATCTTAGAGACGTTTTTTATGAACCTGTTCCATGGCGGACGTCTGGCCACCATGCCGCCCAAATTGGTCAACGAAGAAGGCGACCTATTCTTGTATCGCCCGCTCGCAAACGTTGCCGAGGAAGACTGCGAAAAGTTTGCAAAAGCAATGAATTACCCAATTATTCCTTGCGATCTTTGCGGTTCACAAGACGGACTGCAACGCCAGCAAGTCAAACAGATTTTGGATGGCTGGGAAAAGAACAGCCCCGGCAGACGGCAAGTGATGTTCAAAGCTCTCACAAATATTCGCCCGTCCCACATGCTCGACCCAAAACTGCACGATTTCCTTGGCCTGCTCACGGAACCGGGGCTTGGACAGGAAAAGGATGCGGCAAACAATAGAGACAATTCTAAGGAAATCCCCAAGCTGCGTTAACGGAGCAGCCACTAAGTTGGCGATACCTTAGCAATGACCCGAGCGCATGACGCACTCTCATTGACTAGGACGCCACCTGATGCGCAAAGCCTTTGCTGTAAAAGCACTCTCTTTTCAGACCTTTCTGACTGGGCCCAAAGCACTTGCGTTGATTCCCGCACTTTGCCTCGCCATTTACTGGCTCAGTGGGGAAACTGCCCTCATCGCAACGGCGCTCGGCATGCCAGTCATTCTGGCCGTGCTCAACATCATGGCGATGCCCGCCCGCAAAACGGTCGGAACAGATGGACTTACAGGCCTTCCCCTCTCACCCGCCGTGTCTGACAACATTGATCAAACGCTTGTTGAACAGGCGACAACAGGGCGCACAACCGCGTGCATTGTGATCGGCATCGATGACTTTCGAGGGCTGGAGGCCAGCTTTGGAACGCACGCTGCCGAAAACATCATAAAGTCAGCAGCACGCCGGATCACGGACACGCTGCGCGATCACGACATCGTTGCGCGCTTGACCGGTGCGCGATTTGCCGTGGCCCTTGCGCCCTTGCGCCGCGCCGATTTGGAAACGCTGTTGCAACTGACCTCGCGCATTCAGGCGGCCCTGTCAGAACCCTTGTACATTGATGCTTCGAAAATCTACATCTCCGCCAGCATCGGCTTTTGCTTGCCAAGCCACGCCACAGACCAATCTGGCGCGGCCTATCTCGACGCTGCTGAGGCCGCACTCGCCGCGGCAAGCGCCCATGGCGCTGGCTCCATTCGGTCCTTCGCACCTGGACTGATGCAAACCACACAAGAACGCGACGCCGCCATGGTCGATGTCGCGGGCGCGCTGGAAAGTGGGCAAATCATTCCATGGTTCCAACCTCAAATTTCCACAAACACAGGCGCCATCTCTGGCATGGAGGCGCTCGCCAGATGGCAACACCCCGAAAAAGGTCTCATTCCCCCGTCCGAGTTTTTGCCCGCCATTGAAGAAAACGGGCTGAACGAACGGTTGGGTGAAATCATTCTGTATCATTCCCTTACTGCACTGAAAGCATGGGATAAAAACGGATTTGAAGTGCCGAGCGTTTCGGTGAACTTCTCTGCAACCGAACTGTCGAACCCAAAGCTGGTGGACAAAATCAGCTGGGAATTGGACCGGTTCGAACTGGCGCCAGAGCGTCTCACCATCGAAATCTTGGAAAATGTTGTCGCGTCCTCCGACAACGACACGATCACCCGAAACATCTCTGCACTGGGTCAGCTCGGCTGCGAAATTGACCTTGATGACTTTGGGACGGGGCACTCTTCCATTGCAAACATTAGACGCTTTGCCGTGAAACGGATCAAAATCGACAGATCCTACGTCACGCGCTGCGATGTTGATCGCAGTCAGCAAGACATGCTGGCGGCCATTCTTACGATGGCGGAACGGATCAATCTTCCAACCTTGGCCGAGGGTGTCGAAACCGTTGGCGAGCACGCAATGCTGGCCCAACTTGGGTGCGATCATGTGCAAGGTTTCTCGATCGCACGCCCCATGGCGTTTGACCTCACGCTAGAATGGATGGAGGCTCATCGATACAAACTCGCTCAAACACCCCAAATCGGGCGTTCCGCCCCTTAGAAGAAAGTCGCATTTCCTAGGAAAAACACCGAATCTGCTTGACCTTCGGCGCTTTGAGGGGTTGAACCACTCAGACCAATTCCAACAATCAGGCGACCGTGATGGACGATCAAAACAAGAACCTAATCCTTGCTGTAGTTCTCAGCGGGATCGTGTTGCTAGGCTGGCAGGTGTTTTTCCCACCTCAAGACCCTAACGCATCTGTGACTGCAACGACTGCACTTGAAACAAGTGACGGCACGATCGCGCTTGCGCCAACGGGCAGCAACTCAGCGACCGTAGGTGTTGAGACCCCAGACAGCGCGGCTCCGGCACAGCAAGCCCCACGCATTCAAATCGAAACAGATCTTGTAACAGGCTCTGTGTCTTTGGTGGGCGGTCGCATCGATGACCTGTCTTTAAAAAACTACACCGTCGATCTGGACAGCGAAGAAATTGTGACCTTGCTCACGCCAAGCGACTCTGCTGATCCGTATTACGCAGTCTACGGCTGGGGCCCTGCGGGCACCTTGCCTGCCGAAAGCGTGCCCAACCCTTCCACGGTTTGGAGCGTCGAATCTGGCAACACACTGACCGTTGATACGCCTGTGACATTGGCGTGGGACAACGGCGCAGGCCTGAAGTTCCGCCGCACGATTGGCATCGACGACCAATACCTGTTCTCGATCACACAATCTGTTGAAAACACCGGCGCAGAAGCCGCACGCCTGTTCCCATACGGTATTGTTGCGCGCCACGGGATGCCCGATGTCGAAGGCTTCTTTGTCTCACACGAAGGTCTCATCGTGCAGAACGATAAGAATTTCGAAAAAGAGACATACAAGAAAATCGCCAAATTCGATCTTGATCCTGCAACAGGCACAAATTCAGTTGAGTACAGCTCAGAAGAGAACGGTTGGATCGGCTTTGCGGACAAAGCTTGGATGGCCACTTTGGTGCCAGAGCAAGGCCAAGCCTTTAAGACCGTCGCAAAGTATGTCCCTAATGGTGAAATCTTCACGGCAGAGATCCATATGCCGGTGCAAGAGGTTGCCGCGGGTTCCACAATCGAAAGCAAAACTTACCTTTTCGCAGGGGCGAAAGAATGGGAAGCCATCAAAGGCTACCAAGATGATCGCGATTTCTACCGTTTCATCTACACCATCGACTGGGGTATCTTCTTTTTCTTCACGCAACCGATTTTCCGCGTCCTTCACGCCATCAATCTTTTGATCGGCAACATGGGCTGGTCCATCATTGCCCTGACGATCTTGATCAAAGGCATCATGTTCCCACTGGCGTATAAGTCTTACGTCTCCATGGCGCGCATGAAAGAGCTTCAGCCAGAAATGGAAAAGCTCAAAGAAGCCGCCGGTGACGACCGCGAAAAAATGCAAAAAGGCATGATGGAGCTCTACAAGAAAAACAAAGTGAACCCCGCCTCTGGGTGTTTGCCGCTGATCTTGCAGATCCCTGTGTTCTTCTCGCTCTACAAAGTGATCTTTGTGACAATCGAATTGCGCCACGCCCCTTGGGTTGGTTGGATTCGCGATTTGTCAGCGCCAGATCCAAGCTCAATTTTGAACCTCTTTGGTCTTTTGCCTTTTGCGCCGCCAGACCCAAGCTCGATCTTTGTGTTCATCAGCCTTGGTATCTTGCCAATCCTCTTGGGTATTTCCATGTGGTTGCAGCAAAAGCTGAACCCAGCGCCCACTGATCCAGCACAAGCGATGATCTTCGCGTGGATGCCATGGGTGTTTATGTTCATGCTTGGCAGCTTTGCATCAGGCCTCGTGCTCTACTGGATTTCGAACAACACGATCACGTTCATTCAGCAGTATCTCATCATGCGCAGCCACGGCCACAAGCCGGATCTTTTTGGGAATATCAAAAAGTCACTGCGCCTTAAGAAAAAGGAAGGTTCGGCCTAAGGGCCGTATCACCCCATATGAAACTAACATTTCCCATTGCGGAACCAGAAGCGGCGGCCCTTGAGAAGGGTCGCCTCCTCTTTGCCAGCCCTACTGATTTTGTCAAAGGTGTCGTCGCGATGGACGGCATGCCACCAGACGACCGCATCGAAATCTGCTTTGCGGGCCGGTCGAACGTGGGCAAATCAACGCTGATCAATGCGCTGACAGGCCGCAAAGCCTTGGCGCGCGCCTCCAACACACCGGGGCGCACCCAAGAGATTAACTTTTTCACCTGTGCAGACAGCCACTATGTGGTCGACTTGCCTGGGTATGGCTTTGCCAAAGCGCCCAAAGACACGGTCGCGAAATGGCAGCGCTTGCTGAAAGCATACCTGTCTGGCCGCGCCACGTTGCGCCGCGCCTTTGTCTTGATTGACAGCCGTCATGGCGTGAAAGAGGTCGACGAAGAAATCATGTCCCTGCTCGATCGCTCGGCCGTGACGTTTCAAGTCGTGATGACCAAGGCCGATAAAGTAAAAGAAGCAGAGCGTGAAAAGAACTTGGCGCAAACGCGCGAGGCTGTTTCAAAACACCCTGCCGCCTACCCCGAGTTGATTGTAACCTCGTCTGAAAAAGGTTGGGGCATTGACGTGCTCCGCGCTGTGATCGCGACGTTGGAATAAGCCTTTGTGCCTAGCACTTTGACGAAAATTTGGACCCTTAAGCCATGAAGACACAAGACATGAACCGAGATTGGATCGCCACCGCACGCACGTTGTCACAAGCCCTGCCCTACTTGCAGCGCTATGAGGGCGCCACTGTTGTCATCAAGCTTGGTGGCAACGCTATGGGCTCTGACGAGGCGATGGACAGCTTTGCGCGCGACGTGGTGTTGATGCAGCAAGTTGGTGTCAAACCTGTTGTCGTTCATGGCGGTGGGCCGATGATCAACAAAATGCTGGCAGATCTGAATATCAAGTCCGAATTCGTTAACGGCAAACGCGTGACCGACAAGGCCACCGTCGAAGTTGTGGAAATGGTTCTGTCTGGTCTTGTGAACAAGCGCATCGTGCACGCCATCAACAGCCAAGGCGGCCGCGCGGTTGGCATTTCGGGCAAAGACGCAAACCTGATGGGGTGTGAGCAAACCAACCCTGATCTTGGGTTTGTGGGCACGCCGACAGATATGAACCCTGCGATCATCGACGAACTTGGCCAAGCGGGCCTTATTCCTGTGATTGCGCCTTTGGGCTTTGGCAAGAACGGCGAAACCTTCAACGTCAATGGCGACACCGCTGCGGGTGCCATCGCTGGCGCAATGAACGCGGATCGCTTGCTGTTGTTGACCGATGTCTCTGGCGTCAAAGGCGCAGATGGCGAGGTGCTTACATCTTTGAATTCCGACATGATCCGCTCTTTGACCACTGAAGGCGTCATAGCCGGCGGCATGATCCCAAAGACGGAAACGGCTCTTGATGCTTTGGAAGCCGGCGTGCGCGCTGTGGTCATCTTGGACGGCCGCGCCCCGAATGCCTGTTTGCTTGAGCTTTACACAGAGCACGGCGCGGGGTCTTTGATCCGCAATGCCGACCCTGACGCATCATAAAGACGCCTCATGTCGTTACGCCTTATCGTCATGCGCCACGCAAAATCGAGCTGGGACGACCCGCTGCTTGACGATTTTGACCGCGTTCTGAATGCGCGTGGCAAGGCAGATGCGGCCAACATCGGCGCTTGGCTCAAAGCACAAGGGCACATTCCAGACACCGCCCTCGTCTCATCTGCACAGCGGACACAGGAGACCTTTGCCTGCCTGAACATCGACGCTGACATCACCCTTCAGGACGCGCTTTATCTCGCGTCGTCTGACCGGCTTTTGCAGCAACTCCGTCAAGCGCAGGGGAACACGGTTCTTTTACTGGCGCATAATCCTGGGATCGGCGATTTCGCACAACGGTTCGCGCGCCAACTGCCGCAGCATCCCGACTTTTTCCGGTACCCCACCTGCGCCACCACTGTCTTTGATGTCGCCGCTGAAACATGGGCCGACGTGCGCTTTGGTAAAAACGACAGTGTGGATTTCTGCGTGCCACGCGATCTGCGCGACTGATTTTTCCCCAGCTCTATACAGCAAAAAGGCGCCCGAAGGCGCCTTTTTTTGTAATGGCAGTGCGTGTCTTAGTGACCCAATATCTGGCTGAGGAACAATTTGGTCCGCTCGGATTTTGGATTGTTAAAGAACTCTTCTGGCTCATTCTGTTCAACGATTTGACCTTGGTCCATGAAGATCACGCGGTTGGCGACCTGACGGGCAAAGCCCATCTCGTGCGTCACACAAAGCATGGTCATGCCCTCTTCCGCGAGCTCGATCATGGTGTCGAGCACCTCTTTGATCATCTCAGGGTCAAGCGCTGATGTCGGCTCATCGAACAACATGATACGGGGCTGCATGCACAGCGAGCGGGCAATCGCCACACGCTGCTGCTGACCACCGGACAACATGCCAGGGTATTTGTTCGCTTGATCAGGGATTTTCACCTTTTCAAGGAAGTGCATCGCCAGCTCTTCAGCTTCCTTTTTCGGAGTCTTGCGAACCCACATAGGCGCCAAAGTACAGTTCTCAAGGATCGTCAGATGCGGGAAGAGGTTGAAGTGCTGAAAGCACATGCCAACTTCTGAACGGATCTTGTCGATGTTCTTAAGGTCTGAGGACAGCTCTGTGCCGTCGACGATGATCTGACCCTTTTGGTGCTCTTCCAAACGGTTGATGCAGCGGATCATCGTGGATTTACCGGACCCAGAAGGGCCAGCAATCACGATACGCTCACCGCGTTGAACCGTCAGGTTGATGTCACGCAATACGTGGAAATCACCGTACCATTTGTTCATGTTGGTGATCTGAATCGCCACTTCGTCGGAGACGTTCATTTTGCTACGGTCGACAACGCGGTCTATGGTTTCAGTAGACATTGAGTGTCTCCTTTCTTAATGGTGATCGGTGCGAAGCTTGCGCTCCAGCCACTGCGAATATTGTGACATTGAGAAACAGCAGACCCAAAAGATAAGCCCGATAAAGACATAGAGCTCCCAAGTGATACCGTTCCATTCCGAGTTGGCGCGAATAGATTGAGCCGCGGCCAACATGTCAAAGATGCCAATAAAGAACACGAGGGTGGTGTCTTTGAACAGACCAATGAACGTATTCACGATCCCAGGGATCGAAATCTTCAAAGCCTGCGGCATAATGATTAATCTTTGGGCTTGCCAGTAATCCAGGCCTAAAGCGTCAGCAGCTTCGTACTGACCTTTTGGCAAGGCCGCCAAGCCACCACGGATCACCTCGGCCATGTAGGCGGACGAGAAGATCGTGACCATAACAATCACACGCACGGTGAGATCGAATGTCACTTGTGGTGGCAAGAAGTAGTTCAGCAACAAAGACGCTGTGAACAACAAGGTGATCAACGGCACGCCGCGGAAGAACTCGATAAAGCCAACACAGATCATTTTCAAAAGCGGCAAATCGGACTGACGTCCCAGCGCCAAAACGATACCAATCGGCAAGGACAAAGCGATACCTGAGACACCGATGATCATCGAGATCACAAAACCACCTAGTTCACGGCTTTCGATTTCTTGCAGTGGGAACAGCGGCGCGACAGTATCAAGCCCGCCAATGACCAATGGTCCAACAAGGAACCACCACAGCAAGCCTGCGACCAAAGCGACCAGGGTTGCAAGACCAGTGCCCATAGAGCGACCAGCGACCGTTGCAACCAAGTACGCCACAACAAAGCCGGCTGCGACGCCAAGTGGGCCCCACAAAGAACCGCCCCAAATCAACCACACCATCAAGAAAGGGTAGATGGCTGTAAAAATGAACATCTTGCGTGGCAATTTGTCGAACAGAACCGGCGCGATTGCGACGAGCAGTAGGACAAAGGCCACATGGGTGCGCCAGTATTCAGACGATGGGAAGAACGTCCCATAGAAAATCTGCCGCCAGCGTTCATTGATCACAGCCCAACAGGCCGCGTGCACGCCGTCCAAGATTTCACGACACTCATTCAAGGAACTCGCATTCCATACGCCGCCAAATGTCCAAGGGATAAAGGCCGAAAGCGCCGCATAGATCACGTAGATCGCGACCAGCGTCAAAATCGAATTGAACCAGCCCGAGAACAGGTTCTCGCGAACCCATTTGATCACACCCACTTCGCCACGCGGAGCAGGTTGTTGATCCAACATTTCTGTGCGCACGAAACCGATGGAGGAATTTTGATTGCTCATCTTAGCGCTCCTTCAATTTCATGGATTTGTTGTAGACGTTCATGCCCGATGAAATCAGCAGTGAGACGACAAGATAGATCATCATCATCAGCAGCATACATTCCAACTCGCGCCCTGTGTTGTTCATCGTTGTCCCACCCAAAGTGGCTCGCAAATCTTGGTAGCCAACGGCCAAAGCAAGAGACGAGTTTTTGGTGAGGTTCAAGAACTGAGAAATCAGCGGCGGAATGATCACGCGCAACGCCTGTGGCAAGATCACAAGGTTCATGGTGCGCGATGGACGAATGCCAAGTGCGAAAGCGGCCTCGGATTGCCCTTTGGAAATCGCAAGAATACCTGAACGCACGATCTCGGCGATGAAAGACCCCGTGTAGAACGACAAAGCCAGCCAAAGTGCCAAGAAGGAGTTGGACAGCTGAATGCCACCTTTGAAGTTAAAGCCTTTGAGCTCTGGGTAGATCAAATCGATCGGACGGCCCAAGATGAAAAACACCAAAAGGGTCGGCACGAAAAAGATCGCCAACTTGATCCAGAACGTTGGCAGAATTTGACCCGTGGCTTGGAAACGGCGCATAGCCCATTTTCCAAAGGCCCAAATGCCGACGAGTGACAGCAAGAAGGTGAGAACAACAAATACAGAGCCTGTGCCCCACTCCGGCTTCGGAATGTAGGTGCCACGTCCGGTGACAGCGATCGTATCCCAAAGCCACATAGACGCTTCAGGGTTTTCACCACGGAACGCTTTGGGCTGTGGCAACGCTTCTGACAGAACCGCCATTGTTGCGATGATCCAGATCACAACCGGAATGTTGCGGAATGTTTCCACATAAACGGCCATGATTTTTGCAACCAACCAGTTTTTGGACAAGCGCAACACACCCGCAGTCACGCCCAAAAGGGTCGCGAGGATGCAGCCTAGAAAGGCCACGAAAAGGGTGTTGAGCAAACCGACCCAAGCGGCCGCAAGGTTGCTAGAGGTAGAGTCGTAGGCGACCAAATGTTGTTGAATATCGTAGTTAGATGGATTTGACAGGAAGCCGAAATCGATCTCTTTGCCAAGTTTCGCCAGGTTTGTGTTGACGTTCACCAGCAAAAATACGGCAACCGCAACGAAAGCCATAAAGGCAATAACTTGAATTGTAATGGATCTATAGCGCGTGTCGTAAAGCAGTTGGCTGATGTGAAATCCATCGGCCTTTGGTGGGTCTATCGTTGTCGTCATTTAGACTGTCCCCCATGTCCCCGTTCTGAACGCAAAATTCGACGGATTTCGCCCGTCGCTCTTGCTTACATTGTTTTTGTAGAGAGAGATTAGAAAGGGGCGCGGAATGATCCGCGCCCCAAATCCACTAAATCCTAGCGGAAGGGTGGTGAGTACAGAAGACCACCATCGGTCCACTGTGCGTTCAAGCCGCGTGCGAGACCAACAGGTGTGTTCACACCAACGTTTGTTTCGAATGATTCACCGTAGTTGCCTACCATGGTGAGGACGTTCAAAGCCCAGTCATTTGGAAGACCAAGCATCGCGCCCAATTCACCTTCAACGCCGAGCAAACGGTTGATTTCAGGTTTGTCAGTGCCATTCGCAGCCATTTCAGCAGCGTTTGCAGATGTCACACCAAGCTCTTCAGCAGAAATCATAGCGTTGAGTGTCCAGCGAACAACATCGCCCCATTCAGAGTCGCCGTGGCGCACGAGTGGGCCGAGTGGCTCTTTTGAGATGATTTCTGGCAAAACAACATAGTCGTTTGGTTTCTCGAAAGAAGAACGTGATGCAGCCAAAGCAGAGGCATCCGTTGTGTAAACGTCACATGCGCCAGCCAAGAACTGGTTTTGCGCTTCTGTGAAGCTTTCAACAGGCACTGGTTCGTAGTCCATGCCGTTTGCACGGAAGTAATCCGCCAAGTTCAACTCTGTGGTTGTCCCTGTTTCGATACAAACTGTCGCGCCTTCGAGTTCTTTCGCAGAAGAAACACCGAGGTCTGTTGGAACGATAAAGCCCTGACCGTCGTAATAGTTTACGCCAGTGAATTCGAGCTTGAGGTCAACGTCGCGTGAGAATGTCCATGTTGTGTTGCGTGCCAACATGTCAACTTCGCCAGAAGACAAAGCTGTGAAACGCACAGCAGATGTCAGCGGTGTGTATTCAACTTTTTCTGGATCGCCGAAGATCGCCGCAGCAACAGCACGACACACATCAACATCGAGACCTTTCCAAACGCCGTTCGCGTCTGGAGCAGCAAAACCTGGAGTACCGGGGTTCACACCACATTTCAGCGCGCCGTGATCTTTCACAGCTGCCAAAGTAGATGAACCGGAATCTTGTGCCATTGCACCAGTTGCGGCAAGGCCAGCGGCCGCCAAGGCACTAAAGAATACAGTTTTAGTCATTTTTACCTCTTCCTGAATTTGCGTTTTTGCAACGCTTTCCAGTCCTCTTTGTGGGACCAGTAAGTTCGATAGAACGCACGTTTGAGCGCTCTGTGAAGAAGAGTTGAGAGGAATCATCGTAAATCGTCAAGGCCACGATCACGAATTCGCATATTTACTGTGCGTCAGCTTGTTTCATGAGCAGTACCAGAATTCATGTAGTGCGGTGCTTAAAGTGCACCACATAGCATCAATCGCTGCCTTTAGGTAAGGATTAGGGCTGACAGTGTGCAAACATACGCGAAAACCAGTTTCGATTTGTGAAAGGCGCTGACGCTATTTTTGCGTCAAATGAAAGAACGTATATGCGTGCACAAAACTTTTGCGCTTTATATCTGCAACGGCTGTGGCCTCATCATCTTCACCCCATTGCGCAATTTGAAAGGTTTCGTCGATGCGCGAAAGCTCCCAAAGCGCTTCAGGCGTGTGAAGTGATTCGACCGCGGCCAATCCCAAAGCCAACGACCCACTCAGCGCCACGAGATCGTGAAAAGCCGACAGCTCAAATTCGTCCAGCGCGTGAACGCGTGCGCGCAGCGCGTCCAAAGCGGTTTGATCCTGCGGCACCGGCATCACGCCTGATCGCGTCTCAAGGCGCGCACCATATGTCTTGTGCACCCACTCGATAATTGGGTCCCACGCTTCGGCCTGTTTGGCGACCAATTCTTGCGGGTATGTCGCGCGATAACAAACCAAATCACTGTCACCATAGTCTGCCAGCATGTCGGCAACTTCCGCGTGTTGAACGCGCACCTTGTCGATCGCAGCATTGGCACCGCGCGTGTAGGGCATGACGTTGGGATCAATTTCGCCCTCTTGGGCATCCCATTCCAACCGAACCTGCTCCGCCAAAGCCTTGGTCGGAACGACCAAAAGCGCCTTTGCAGGGGTGCGCACGTTGCGCCCATCCAAAAGGACGGTAAATCCGTCCTCCACTTCAGCTACAGTTGTGTCTTTCCAAAAACGCTTGGCTGCAAAATCCGCCACGGGTCAGTCCTTCCAAAGTTCGTCAAGCGCGCCAGCCAGCGCGCTAAAGTGGTCTATGACGCGATATGCGCCAGTGTCTGTCAGTGCGCCTGCACCGTGATATCCCCACGATACACCGATGGCATCGCAGCGCGCGGCGCGGGCCATTTCCATGTCATAAGTTGTATCGCCAATCACAACCGCAT
Source organism: Pacificibacter sp. (assembly GCF_039769035.1). Lineage (NCBI taxonomy): Bacteria > Pseudomonadati > Pseudomonadota > Alphaproteobacteria > Rhodobacterales > Roseobacteraceae > Pacificibacter > Pacificibacter sp. The sequence goes on along the minus strand of NZ_JBDMZG010000033.1, from coordinate 23,746 downwards.
CCGCAGCCTCGATATTACAATCCGTCAAACAGGCCTGCACCATCGATGGGTGGGGCTTGGACGGGTGATCATCGGCACATTGCGTCGTGACAAAGTGGTCCGCAAAAGACCACTCCGCCAATAATGCATCCAAACCACGCCGACTTTTGCCAGTGGCAATGGCCAGCATGACATCGCTCCGCGCAACCAAGGCAGCAATGGCCTCTTCAGCACCATCATAAAGCGGCACAGGCGTGTCCGCGCGCAGCCTATTTTCGGAAAAACTTGTCTTATAGGCCTCAACCATCTGCGCCAACACAGCGTCCGACGCGCTTGGCGCCAAATCCCGCATCGCATAGGGCAAAGACAGGCCTACGATCGACAAAACAGCGTCGCGCGACGGCATCGGCAACTTGGCGACATCAAAAGCAGCCCTCATCGCAGATACAATGTGCCCCTGACTGTCGACCAACGTGCCATCGACGTCAAAAATAACAAGTTTTCTCATCTAAGCGTCTCAAACGGATCCTCTGCCGCCAAGTCTTCTGACCAGTCAAAGGTATCCCAACTGTTTTTCATGTGCTCAGGCAAAGGCGCTGTCACGCTCAAGGGTTTGCGTGTGACAGGGTGTTCAAATGCAATGCGACGTGCGTGCAAATGCAACTTCTTGCTGATCACACCGCCAAGCTGCGCGCCCCAACCATCGCCCATGTTTTCCTGACCAGAGCCACCGTATTTGCCGTCCCCCACAATCGGGTGCCCGATTTCGGCCATGTGCGCGCGCAATTGGTGGGTACGACCTGTCAAAGGCTCCATCGCGACCCAAGACGCACGGCTGCCAACACGGTAAAGCGTCGCGTAAAGCGTGCTCGCACGTTTCGCGCCTTCGGTGCTGTCGACATCACGCGGGTGCACCGCGTACATCTTTTCGCCCTCGCCGCCTTTGCCACGACCTGAGGCTTTCACCAGACCATATTTGATCTCGCCCAAGTACGGCACAGGCACACCAGCTACCAAGGCCCAGTAAATCTTGCGCGTGTTGCGGTGACGAAAGGCTTCGGTCAGCTTCGTGGCCATCGCAGGGGTGCGCGCCAAAACCAACGCGCCAGAGGTGTCTTTGTCCAAACGGTGCACAAGACGCGGCTTTTCCGCATAATCAAACCGCAACGCCTCGGACAATCCATCCACGTGACGCAACTGCTTCGACCCGCCTTGTGTCGGCAAACCAGCGGGCTTGTTGATCACAATGATATGGTCGTCTTTGTACAAAACCGATTGCTGCATCATTTTGATATCAGCGTTGGTCAGACGAATGTTGTTGTGCTTGGGCGCTTCAACATCTGGCAGCGGCGGCACACGCACAACATTGCCTGGACCGACACGGGTGTTCGATTTCGCCCGCCCGCCATCAACGCGAATATCGCCCTTGCGACACATCTTTTCGATGTTGCCTTGCGTGATCATCGGAAAGGATTTGCGAAACCACCGATCAAGACGCTGCTCTGGTTGATCGTCACCGATCGTAATCATTTGAACTTTGCTCATGCGAAGAAACCTCGTGCAACTGTGAGACCCAATGCAATGCCGCCGAGCGCCAAGGCCAAAGTGCCAAATACGTAAAGAGCCGCAAGCCCGAATTGGCCCCGCTCATAGATCGTAATCGCATCAAGCGAAAACGCAGAATAGGTCGTGAAACCACCCAAAAGGCCCGTCATCAACAAAGGTGCAAACCGCGTACCCGACTTATGCGCCAAGACCACGACCAACACCCCCATCAAAAACGACCCAACAAAGTTGACCGTCAATGTCCCCCACGGAAAGCCTTTGCCCAGCAGGCGTGCCATGCCAAGACCAGTCAAATAGCGTGCCGAAGCTCCGATTGCGCCGCCAAGGGCCACTTGCAGAAGGGGTATCATTTTGGTGTCCTTTTTCCAGTGTTCCTTGGGTCTCACAGGGCAAAATGTCAACAGATATAGGCCGTTTGGGTCATGTGCCCTTGCGCTGTGCCCTCAGCTTTTCGAAATAGGCGACCCTTTTCGCCAAATCCCGCTCAAACCCGCGTTCAACGGGGGCATAGAACTGTGTGCGCGGCAATGTTTCGGGGAAAAAGTTCTGGCCAGAAAACCCATCTTCAGAATCATGGTCATAGGCGTAGCCTGCCCCAAACCCCTGCTCTGCCATCATTTTGGTTGGCGCATTTAGGATGTGTTTGGGGGGCGGCTCGGACCCCGTTTTGCGCGCGGCTTCACGTGCTGATTTATAGGCCACATATGCGGCATTCGATTTCGGCGCGAGGGCCAAATAGATCACAGCCTGAGACAAGGCCAGCTCGCCCTCAGGCGATCCAAGCCGCTCAAACGTTTCCCATGCATGCAAGCAAATCGTCTGTGCTTGCGGGTCGGCCAAGGAAATATCTTCAACGGCCATACGCACCAAACGGCGGGCCAGATAGCGCGGGTCTTCTCCGCCTTCCAACATGCGTGCAAACCAATACAACGCAGCATCAGGGTCAGATCCGCGCACAGATTTGTGCAGCGCAGAAATGAGGTTGTAGTGCTCTTCGCCGGACTTGTCGTATTTCGCGGCACGGCGCATCAACCGCTTGCCCAGCTGATCCGAATTCAACGGGTCTTTGACGGTCCACGCCATGATTTGTTCGATCAAATTCAACAGCGTTCGACCATCTCCGTCCGCCATCTCAAACAACGTGTTACGCGCGTGATCGTCAAGCGGCATCGTGCGCTCCAACTCCGCCTCTGCACGCGCTGCCATTTGGGACAATTCATCAAGCGACAAGCGCTCCAGAATCATCACCTGACTGCGCGACATCACCGCTGCGTTCAGCTCGAAACTTGGGTTTTCGGTCGTGGCGCCCACAAGCAAAATGGTGCCGTCTTCCATGTGGGGCAAAAAGCTATCTTGCTGGGCTTTATTGAACCTGTGAATCTCGTCCACAAACAACAAGGTGCCCTTGCCGTTTTGACGCCGCAACTTCGCCGCATCAAACACTTTTCTCAGATCCGGCACGCCTGTGAAAATCGCGGAAATTTGCACGAAATGCAGGTCTGTTTCATCGGCCAGCAACCGCGCGATTGTGGTTTTGCCAACACCGGGCGGACCCCAGAAAATGATCGAAGACAAAGACCCAGACGCCAGCATCACGCCAAGCGGAGCCTCTGGCCCAAGGACCTGAGATTGACCAATAACATCGCTGAGGGATTGGGGGCGCAGTCGGTCTGCGAGCGGACGGGACGCATTCGCAACGGGGGCTGCTTCATCTGTTTGGAAAAGATCGGACATATGCGGACACTACGCCGCAAAACAGTGTCGTAAAAGAGAAAACGGGGCCGACATGGCGCGTCTCGGCCCCGATCATGGATGCATACTAGTGCAGTTTGTTAGACAGGTTGATACGGATACAGGCGTTGTTGGTGCCGCCAATGTCCATCACACGACCGATCACATCGATATCAAGCCCAACGCGACGGCCCCAGCGCGGACCCTTTTCTGGGATCAGACCAATCACGGATGTTGCACCGAGTTCACGTGCAGACAACGTCATTTCGTTGATCAGGTTCATCTGAACCCGCATACGGCTTTTGGCAGGCACACGGTGCGATACAAAAATACGGCTAGATTCCCATACATGCTGCGCCACTGGCGCTTCATCGAACAAAAGATCGGACGGAATACTGTCCAACAACCCACGCTGTGCGTCGCGGATCATGTAAGAATAAATGCCACACTTCGTTGTTGTGGGCGTCAAACGAATACCAGCGAGAACTTCGCCAAACTCATGTACCGCAATCCAACGAGATGCGGGCGTATCATATTGGTCGTATTCCATCCCATCTGCTTGAGGCAAGTCCCACTTGGCTTGCTGGATAAAAGTTTCGTGTCTAGCGCGAAGCATGTTCGCAAAAAGATCGCCATGGTTGTGCAGATTGGTGAAAGAAAGTGTGGTAGTTTGCATGGTAGTCTCCAGTGTTGGTTGATTTCTTCAACGCAACGCGAGAGCGCTTACCATCACAACAGCTTGATCTCCTTGGCTTTTTGGATAGCTTCTGAGGTTGTCCGCGCCATTAGACGCTCTCGGGCTGATACCAATCGTGCCTTCAAAGCACTTTCGGATATCCCGAGCTTGGCCGCGGCAGCTGCGTGACGATCACCGCCCGCGATGCACCGGAGGGCCTGAATTTGGGCAAGTGTCAATGCCGTTTGAGGTTCAGATACTTCATGCAAAGTACGCACAATTGTTGCGATCTTATCCATCTCAACATCTGTATATTCACGATCTTCGCGGGAACACCCGACAATAGATCGCGATTGAACTGGGCCACATGACACAGCCATTCCGTAATTCAGGCCGAATTCTTCAGCCTGCCTCCAAATATTAAATGGATCGGGGAGTTCTATTTCGCTCCACCTTGTTTGCCCTTCGCAGCTTAAACCCCACGCGATCATCGGATCGCGCAGTGCATATGCATTTGATGTATAGTGGTTGAGCCACTTGGGATCATACGTCGCTTCATACACAAGAGGTGCCGCAAAACGAATGTGCAGGCCTGCGGTGTACCCCATTGGCGCGACTTCACGCAGTTGGGCAAATAGACGATTGAGCTCTGTGGTACTGGACATCAAAATCATTCACTATCAAAGGTAGGACAACCTAAAGGAGACTGTCTAAGCTGAGGCTAAACCAAAGGTTCCTATTTGGGAAGGCTCAATCACTCACTTTTTTGGAGTGACTAAGGATTACCTAACGGTAAGGTCTTAATTTTCTACAAATACAAGCGAATGAAATTCACTCGTATTCTGCCAAAACTGCAACATATCGAAACATGCGACATCGCTTGGCTCAAACAAGACACAGCACTAACACTTTACATAGCAAAAAGGCCCTGTTCGATCGAACAGGGCCCAATTTCACGGATCGTCGCGCGCAATTAAGCGTCTGCGACAGTTCCATCTTCTTCTGCGAGGCGCGCTTTGTCAGCTGCACCTTTTGCAGACGCGTCACGATCAACGAATTCGATGATCGCCATTGGCGCGTTGTCGCCGTAACGGAAGCCAGCGCGAACGATACGCACGTAACCACCTTGACGCTCAGCGTAGCGTGGGCCGAGAACGTCGAAAAGTTTCTGAGCGAACTGCTCTTGCTTCAACTGGGAAGCCGCTTGACGACGGGCGTGCAAGTCGCCGCGTTTGCCCAAAGTCACCAATTTCTCGATGATTGGACGCAATTCTTTTGCTTTTGGCAAAGTTGTTTTGATTTGCTCATGTTCGATGAGCGAGCCGGCCATGTTCGCGAACATCGCTTTGCGGTGCTCGTGTGTACGGTTCAGGCGGCGGTAACCTCTAGCGTGACGCATTGTGTATCTCCTTTAGCGTGCTTTATACTTTGTCTGGCAGCCGATGCGTGTCAGCCACTCTCCTTGGGGTTCGGTTTTGAAAATCGATACCCTGATAGTCCCCGTACAAAACGGGCATTTGCGGGAGGAGACCGAAGCCTCCCCCCAAATCACTTAGAACTGGTCTTCGAATTTCTTAGCAAGATCTTCGATGTTCTCTGGTGGCCATTCTTCAACGTCCATACCGAGGTGCAGACCCATGCCGGACAACACTTCTTTGATCTCGTTCAAAGACTTGCGGCCGAAGTTAGGTGTGCGGAGCATCTCAGCTTCAGTTTTCTGAATGAGGTCACCGATGTAAACGATGTTGTCGTTCTTGAGGCAGTTCGCAGAGCGTACTGACAATTCAAGCTCATCCACTTTCTTAAGCAGAAGTGGGTTGAACTCGAGACCATCGTCTTCTTCTTGACGGTTGGCTGACTCAGGCTCGTCGAAGTTAACGAAGATACCAAGCTGGTCTTGCAGAATGCGTGCAGCGTAAGCCACAGCGTCTTCTGGTGTGACAGAGCCGTCAGTTTCGATTTTCAATGTGAGTTTGTCGTAGTCGAGAACCTGACCTTCGCGGGTCGGCTGCACGTCGTAAGACACTTTTTTCACAGGGGAGTAGATCGCATCAATGGCGATGAGGCCGATTGGTGCATCTTCTGGTTTGTTTTTCTCAGCAGACACGTAGCCTTTGCCAGTGTTGACTGTGAGTTCCATGAACAAATCAGCGCCGTCGTCGAGGTGACAGATGACGTGGTCTTTGTTCAAAACTTCGATGCCAGCAGATTCAGAGATGTCACCAGCTGTGACAACCATTGGACCTTTTGCAGAGATTGAAAGACGCTTAGGGCCTTCAACTTCCATGCGCAAAGCAACACCTTTGAGGTTCAAGATGACGTCAGTCACGTCTTCACGAACACCAGAGATCGAAGAAAATTCGTGCAGAACGTTGTCGATCTGTACAGATGTGATGGCAGCACCTTGCAGCGATGACATCAAAATGCGGCGCAGGGCGTTGCCCAACGTCAGACCGAAACCACGCTCAAGTGGTTCAGCAATAATAGTCGCTTGACGCGCTGGCTCGTTGCCAGGCTTCACTTCAAGCTGCTGTGGTTTGATGAGCTCGGCCCAATTCTTGTGGATCATGCTGTAGCCTCCATTCTTGTCCCGAACCCATGTCCTGAAGTAGGGGACGCCCGAGGGGTCTTAAAAACGCAAAAATAGACCGCGAGCAAAATTGCCCGCGATCCATAAATAGGTATCGAAATTATACGCGGCGGCGCTTTGGTGGGCGGCAGCCGTTGTGTGCCATTGGTGTAACGTCACGGATAGATGTAACGTTCAGACCAAGAGCAGCCAGAGCGCGCAATGCGGACTCACGGCCAGAACCTGGACCTTGAACTTCAACTTCCAGAGTTTTAACGCCGTGCTCTTGTGCTTTTTTACCAGCATCTTCAGCAGCCATCTGAGCAGCGTAGGGAGTCGATTTGCGCGATCCTTTAAAGCCCATTGTGCCAGCAGAAGACCAAGCGATTGCGTTGCCCTGAACGTCAGAGATCAAAATCTTGGTGTTGTTGAATGTAGAGTTTACGTGAGCAACGCCAGTGGCGATGTTCTTGGAAACTTTTTTCTTAGTGCGACGAGTTTCACGTGCCATGTCAAATTGCCTCCCTTACTTCTTCTTGCCAGCGATGGCTTTCGCAGGACCCTTGCGAGTACGTGCGTTGGTGTGTGTACGCTGACCACGTACTGGGAGGTTGCGACGGTGACGCAAACCAATGTATGAACCGAGGTCCATAGCGCGTTTGATGTTCATCTGCGTTTCACGGCGGAGGTCACCCTCAACAGTGTAGTTCGCATCGATGTGCTCGCGGATTGCAAGAACTTCGGAGTCGGACAGTTCGTTAACACGACGAGTTTCGTCGATGCCTACGGCTGAACAGATGTCTTTTGCGGATTTAGATCCGATACCCGTTACATAGGTCAAAGCGATAGGAAGACGCTTGCCTGTCGGGATGTTTACGCCGGCGATACGAGCCAATGTATATTCCTTTTTCGTTGCGATTCCGTAGTCCCGGAACCTTTTTTCACAACGGAAGCCCGCAAGTTTTTACCTACGGGCGTCAGCTGAATTCGATGATCTTCGCATTGGGAGCGACCCTGCTGCGAATCTATTGCCCCTTACGGGATGGGCTTGCTTACTGCTGTGCCTGCTGGGGGTCAACCCCTTTGGGCGCAAGTGCCAAAATTTCATGCCACGCCGGAAACTTGTGGCCTGTGCGGCGCATCTGAATGCCTCAAAATAAGGCGCAGGGCCGACCGCCTTTTGGGGGCCTGAAAGGACCACCTGAAAAGCAAAAAGGCCGCGCCCAGAACGGCACGGCCTTTTTAGAAACTGTTTGGTCTTATGCGAGTGCTTTGGAAATGTCCGCAGCAACCTCTTCAACACCTTGAAGACCGTCGACAGACTGCAACTCACCGCGCGCATAGTAGTAACCTACGAGCGCAGACGTTTTCTTGTAGTATTCCATCAAACGAGTCTTGAGGGATTCTGCGTTATCATCAGCGCGACGCTTCAGATCCGTGGAACCACATTCGTCACAAACACCGTCAGCTTGTGTCGGCTTTGTTTCGTCGTGGTACACTTCGCCACAATTGCCACATGTGAAGCGACCAGAGATCCGTGCCACGAGCGCAGAGTCATCGACCTGCATCTCAACAACCGTATCAAGCTTCACACCGTTGCGTTCCAACAAGGCATTCAACGCATCAGCTTGACCCAATGTCCGGGGGAACCCGTCAAAGATGTAGCCAGCAGAATTGCCTTCTAGGATTTTCTCTTCGATCAAACCGATCACGATTTCATCTGTGACCAACTGGCCAGCGTCCATGACAGCCGCGACTTTCTTGCCCATTTCTGAGCCAGATGTTCGCGCCTCCCGGAGCATATCGCCCGTGGACAGTTGCACCATGCCTCGCTCCTCAACGAGGCGGCGTGCTTGTGTGCCTTTACCCGCGCCGGGTGGTCCAAGCAGAATAATGTTCATCGTCTAGCGCTCCCTCGCTTGCCGCGCTTCTTGCCACGCAGCTGAGACTTCTCAATCAGACCTTCGTACTGGTGAGCCAGTAGGTGTGATTGCACTTGCTGAATCGTATCCATCGTTACCGAAACAACGATCAACACGGATGTCCCGCCAAAATAGAAAGGAATTGTGAATTGGCTACGCAAAATCTCCGGCAAGAGACAAACTGCCGCAAGGTAGGCGGAGCCAACAACCAAAAGACGCGTCACAATGTAGTCGAGATGCTCTTCGGTTTTCTTGCCAGGGCGAATCCCAGGGATGAAACCGTTCTGGTTTTTGAGATTCTCAGCAACTTCGTCAGACTTGAACGCAACATTGGCAGTGTAGAAGTAAGCGAAGAAGACGATCATGCCGGTAAAGAACAGCAAGTACAGCGGCTGACCTGGGCCGAAGTATGCGAGGATCGTCGACATCACAGGGCCAAGATCAGACTGACCAGAGAAGGTTGCGATCGTGGTTGGCAACAACAGCAAAGACGAGGCAAAGATCGCAGGGATAACGCCAGCAGGGTTCACCTTGATCGGCAAGTGGCTGCTTTGCGCGTCAAAGACCTTCATGCCTTGTTGGCGACGTGGGTACTGAATGTGCACTTTGCGCAGCGCACGTTCCATGAAGACCACAAAGGCAATCACCCCGACAATCATGGCCAAGACCACAACGATAACGAATGGAGAGATCGCACCAGAGCGACCTGAGGCCAAGAATTGTGCCAGCGCACTTGGGATCTCAGCAACGATACCAACGAAGATGATCAACGAAATGCCGTTGCCGATGCCGCGGTTAGTGATCTGCTCACCGAGCCACATCAAGAACATGGTACCGCCAACAAGCGTGATGATCACGCCGGCGCGGAAATACCAGCCCGCTTCATGGGCCAAATCGCCAGCTTCGAGTGAGGCCGCCAAGCCGTAAGCTTGGAACAAGGCCAAGGCAACCGTCCCGAAACGGGTGTATTGGTTGATCTTCTTGCGCCCTTGTTCGCCCTCTTTCTTGAGTTGCTCAAGTTTGGGGACCATGGCTGTCATAAGCTGGACGATGATCGACGCCGAAATATACGGCATGATACCAAGGGCAAAGATACCCATCCGGCCCAAAGCACCACCAGTGAACATCGACAGAATGCCGCCGATGCCGCTAGAGGCTTGTTCCATGAACTGTTGCAAGGCGTTGCCGTCGATACCAGGCACAGGGATAAAGGTCCCCAAGCGGTAGACGATCAACAAACCGAGAGTGAAAATAATACGTTGGCGCAGTTCTGTGGCTTTCCCGAGGGTGCCCCAGCTCATGTTCGCCGCCATTTGTTCTGCTGCAGATGCCATTAGGTCTCTCTTTCACGATAACGCCGCCGAACGGTCTCCCGGTCGGCGGCGCTTGGAAAACATAGAATTGATGTAGAGGGCCGCGCCCCCTATCACAACCCTTATTCGGCCGCTGGTGCCGCAACTGTGAGGGTGCCGCCAGCTTTTGCAACAGCTTCAACAGCTGCTTTAGACGCGCCAGTCACAGTGATGTTCAATTTGGAAGTCGCTTCGCCTTTGGCAAGAACGCGGATACCGTCCAATTTGCGGCGGATCAAACCAGAAGCAACAAGTGTGTCTTCGGTGATCGCTGCAGTCGCGTCGATTTTACCTTCGGCTACGAATTTTTCGATGAGGCCAAGGTTCACAACTGCGAATTTCTTGCGGTTTGGCTTGTTGAAGCCGCGCTTAGGAAGACGCATGTACAATGGCATTTGACCGCCTTCGTAGCCACCGATCGCAACACCTGAGCGGGATTTTTGACCTTTGATACCACGGCCACCCATTTTACCTGTGCCGGAACCAGGACCGCGACCAATACGTTTACGTTTCTTGGTTGCGCCTTCGTTGTCGTGAAGTTCGTGCAGTTTCATGTCGCTTCTCCTTGCCGGAACTGGCCCCCAGCGACGGAAGACCAAACACGGCGTATAAATAATGATTCTTGTAATCTCGAATAGATCACTGCGCGCGTATACGGGACTATGCGCTGTGTTTCAAGCGTGCTGTGACCCTCTCAGGCATCTTTCCCGACAGCTTTGCGCCAGAATGCAAAAAGACCCGCAACACATGCGGGCCTCTTCGACGGAGAATCGATCTGAGCAAACTTAACTGCAGCTTAGGCTTGGCGGCTGCCGTTCATAGCGGCTTCAAGAATGCTGCCACGGTTCAAACCGATGTCTGCCAATTCGCGATCTGTCAACGCGTCGAGTTTCGTGTATGTTTTCTCAACATTGCGTGCTTCGATGTATGCAGCGTATGCGCCTGAAATCGCAGCAAAAACTGGGGCGAATACAGAGCGGTTGGAAGCGTGTGAGTAAGTTGTAACATGTGCCATGGGGCAAAACCTTTTAGGATGAGCGCGATTTTCATTGCGATTAAATTTCAGTGCCCCGTGTTGGGGTGTTGATTATGATTTAGGCAAAATGAAAACTTTTGAGTAGAGCTAGAATCCCAACCCCGACATGCGCGCGCTGCATGGCTCAGACCTTCGAATCGTAAAAGCCCCCGCGATGATCAACGGGGGCCTTGTGATTTTTCTGACCGCTCCCAGGCTAGCCAAGCTCGCCGGGTTTGTACCAACCGCCCATCTTCACTTCAGATGTATCGCCCACCATTGCCGCAAAGGCTTGCGGGTCTTGCGTGCCGCCATCACGACCGCGGTAGTGATAGGGGTACACAAAGCTTGGCTTGAACGTCTTTACAGCTTCAGCCGCCTGTTCAGCTGTTTGCGTGAACGGCAAGTTCATGCAGATGAACGCCAAATCGATGTCTTTAAGCGCCAACATTTCAGGCGTGGGCTCGGTGTCGCCAGATATATAGGTGCGAAACCCCGCGACTGTGACGACATAGCCGTTGTCACGCCCCACGGGGTGGAACCTCATCCGCTCTTCGGTGGTGTTATGCGCGGTGATGGCATCGATGCCGATCTCACCCCACATCGCCGATTCGCCATTGGCCAAGGCTTGCGTGTTGGATTTGAGCGCCTCAGGCAGCTTGTCGAACACAGCACCGTTGGTGATCATCTGCGTGGTCTCACCCTTGATCGCCGTCAACGTGTCGACGTTAAAGTGATCCCCGTGCTCATGCGTAACCAAAATGAAATCGGCCGCCGGCATATCTGCGTACCCTGCGGCGTCGCCTACTGGATCGACATAGAAAACACCCGCAGGCGTTTCCATCACGAAGGACGCGTGACCGACGGGATGCACCTTAATCGCCCCATCCGCGAAAACATCGGACATATGGCCATCAGCGCGGGCAGCAAACGGCAGGACTGTAATTAAACCGGCGGCAGCGCCAGCATGTGTCAAAAAAGAACGGCGTGTGTGTGTCATCTGAAATCCTCCATGTCAGAGACAGATGGTAGCGCGAAATCTGTTTGCGGCAACATCACAAGACCGCGACCCCCAAAACGCAAAAACGCCCCGCTGTTTCCAGCAGGGCGTTTTCAAATGCTTTGGATCGAGAAGATCGACTTAGTTGTCGCGCTCTTCGATGATTTCCACCATGTGGGAAATCTTACGAACCATGCCGCGAACCGCAGGAGTATCTTCCAGCTCACGTGTTTTGTGCATTTTGTTGAGGCCAAGGCCAACCAACGTAGCGCGTTGGTCTTGTGGGCGACGGATCGGGGAACCGATCTGTTTTACAACGATTGTTTTAGCCATGATGTCTATTCCTTACGCTTCTGCTGTTTCAGCAGGTGCAGCTGCAGGGGCGTCATCTTTTTTCAAGATGTCAGCCACTTTTTTGCCGCGACGCTGAGCGACAGACCGTGGTGAAGACTCTTTTTTGAGGCCTTCTACGGTTGCACGAATCATGTTGTACGGGTTCGCGGAGCCGATGGATTTGGACACAACGTCCTGAACACCGAGCATTTCGAAAACAGCACGCATTGGACCACCAGCGATGATACCAGTACCTTGTGGTGCTGTACGCATAACCACTTTACCGGCGCCGTGACGGCCTTCGATGTCGTGGTGCAATGTGCGACCTTCTTTCAAAGGGACGCGGATCATTTGGCGTTTCGCTTGCTCAGTGGCTTTGCGGATGGCCTCAGGGACCTCTTTCGCTTTACCTTTACCGAAGCCAACGCGGCCTTTTTGATCGCCTACAACCACAAGAGCAGCAAAGCCAAAACGCTTACCACCTTTTACAGTTTTAGACACACGGTTGATCGCAACGAGGCGATCTGCAAATTCTGGAGTCTCATCGCGATCGCGACGGTTCCCACGGTTGTTATCTGCCATTGGGCATTCCTTTAATCGGTGGCGCGAGGCGCCTATGTTATCAATCCGAGTGAAAAACGCGAGGCGCTAGGCCTCACGTCTTCCCTGGATCATCGGGGTGGCAATCGCTTGCCACCCACAAGTCATTTAGAACTTCAGACCGCCTTCACGTGCAGCTTCGGCCAAGGCCTTAACTTTACCGTGAAAGAGGAAGCCGCCGCGGTCGAAGTAACATACTTCTACGCCAGCTTTCTTAGCCCGTTCTGCGATCGCTGCACCAACTTTGGCTGCTGCGTCGACGTTGTTTTTGCCAACCACACCGAGATCTTTCTCGAGTGAGGAAGCAGACGCGAGAGTCACGCCTTTTACGTCGTCGATCAACTGAACGCTGATGTTCTTGTTCGAACGATGGATAGACAGACGCGCACGTCCGTTTGCCATCTTGCGAAGTTTGTTCCGGACGCGCAGGCGGCGCTTCAAGAACAGGTCTCTTTTGCTGTTTGCCATGATCTACGTCCTTACTTCTTCTTACCTTCTTTGCGGAAGATATACTCGTCTTTGTATTTGATACCTTTGCCTTTGTAGGGCTCTGGTTTCCGCCATTCGCGAATATTTGCCGCGACTTGGCCAACGAGTTGTGCGTCTGTACCTTCAACAACGATTTCAGTTTGCTTCGGAGCTGTGACGGTTACGCCAGCAGGAACTTCGAAGAGAACATCATGTGAATAACCCAAAGCCAGTTTGAGAGTGTTACCTTGCATAGTTGCGCGGTAACCAACACCGTTGATCTCAAGCTCTTTTTTGAAGCCTGTAGATACGCCTGTCACCAAGTTTGCGATCACAGTGCGGGACATGCCCCACTGTTGACGCGCGCGCTTAGATTTGCCGCGAGGCGTGACAGTTACAGTGTTTTCCTCAACTGCGAGTGTTACATCGTCAGTTGCAGTGAATGAGTGAGTTGCCTTAGGGCCCTTCACTTCGATGGTCTGACCTGAGACAGAGGCAGTAACGCCGCTGGGCAGCTCGACCGGTTTTTTACCAATACGAGACATCAGACCCTCCTTAGAAGACTGTGCAAAGCACTTCGCCGCCAACATTGTTGGCACGAGCGTTTGCATCAGACATCACACCTTTAGGTGTGGAGACAATTGACAAGCCCAGGCCCTGACGGACTGTTGGGATGTCTTTGACACCGAGGTATACGCGACGACCAGGTTTTGAAACCCGTTTCACTTCGCGAATAACAGGAGTGCCTTCGAAGTATTTAAGGCTGATTTCAAGCGTTGGGTGACCAAGCTCGTTTGTGCCTTTTTCGTAGCCACGGATGTAACCTTCGTCGAGCAGTACGTCCAAGACCCATGCACGCAGCTTGGAAGCTGGTGTAGAGACAACGGATTTACCGCGCAGTTGAGAGTTACGGATACGTGTGAGCATATCGCCGATAGGATCGTTCATAATATACCCTCCTTACCAGCTTGATTTCACGAGACCAGGGATCTGGCCGAATGAGCCAAGTTCCCGCAGCATGATACGGCTGACCTTAAGCTTACGGTAGTAAGCGTGTGGACGGCCTGTCAGCTGACAGCGGTTGTGGAGACGTGTAGCCGAGCTGTTGCGCGGCAATTCAGCAAGCTTCATGGTCGCGCGAAAACGCTCTTCCATGGGCTTTTCTTGGTCATAGATGATCTCTTTGAGAGCAGCGCGTTTGGCAGCGTATTTTGCTACCAATTTCTCGCGTTTTGCCTCACGTGCGATCATGGATTTCTTAGCCATGTTAACTAACTCCTCGCGCTCAGCTGTTGAAAGGCATGTTGAAAGCTTTCAACAAGGCCTTAGCTTCTGCGTCAGTTTTCGCAGTGGTTGCGATTACGATGTCCATACCCCAGTTGACGTCAACTTTATCAAAGTCGATTTCAGGGAAGACGATGTGCTCTTTAAGACCCATGGCGTAGTTGCCACGGCCGTCAAAGGATTTGCCAGAGATGCCGCGGAAGTCGCGGATACGTGGCATAGCAATCGTGATCAGACGATCGAGGAATTCGTACATCTTTTCGCCACGAAGAGTAACCTTCGCGCCAAGAGGCATATCTTCACGAACGCGGAAACCAGCGATGGATTTCTTAGCGATTGTTGTCAAAGCCTTTTGACCAGCGATGAGTGTGAGATCTTCCTGAGCAGATTTTGCTTTTTTGGAATCACGCACAGCTTCAGCACCACAGCCGATGTTGAGAACGATTTTGTCCAAACGTGGGATCTGCATGTCGTTCTTGTAGCCAAACTCTTCTTTCAGAGCTGGGCGAACGGCGTCAGTGTACACGGTTTTAAGACGCGGAGTGTAATTTGCAGTATCAAGCATTAGATCACGTCTCCTGTGGACTTAGCGAAGCGCACTTTTTTGTCATCTTCCATACGGAAGCCAACGCGTGTTGCTTTGCCATTTGCGTCGAGGATCGCGAGGTTAGACAAGTCGATCGGCATGGAAACCGGCTTCTTGCCACCTTGGTCGCCCTGAGACGCTTTTGTGTGACGCAATGAGACGTTAACGCCTTCGATTACGGCTTTGCCTTTAGACGGGTTCACAGAAGCGATTTCGCCCTGTTTGCCTTTGTCTTTACCAGCGAGAACGATGACCTTGTCACCTTTGCGGAGTTTAGCAGCCATTACAGCACCTCCGGAGCAAGTGAGATGATCTTCATAAAGTTTTTCGCACGCAATTCGCGAACAACTGGTCCAAAGATACGTGTACCTACTGGCTCGTTGTTGTTGTTCAAAATAACAGCAGCGTTGCTGTCAAATTTGATTGCTGTGCCGTCTTCACGACGAACTTGTTTTGCTGTGCGAACGACGACGGCTTTACGCACGTCACCTTTTTTCACACGGCCACGTGGAATGGCTTCTTTCACCGATACAACGATGATGTCACCCACTGACGCGTAACGACGGTGTGAGCCGCCGAGAACCTTGATGCACTGAACACGGCGAGCGCCGCTGTTGTCAGCTACATCCAGATTGGTCTGCATCTGAATCATGTGGTTTCTCCCGACCTTTGGGGTTGCCTGCAGCGGCGTCTTTCCCCAGGGTTTCGATTATGCTGAGTTACTCTGGCACAATCGATTTCAACTGATGTTAAAATCGAATGATTATGCGAGAACTTCCCAACGCTTGGTTTTCGACTTTGGTGCACATTCCTGAATACGGACTGCATCACCAACGTTGAATGAGTTGTTCTCATCGTGCGCCCGGTATTTTTTGGACTTACGAATTGTTTTCTTGAGAACTGGGTGTTTGAAGCGGCGTTCAACGGAAACAGTCACTGTTTGCTCGTTTTGGTTAGACGTCACAACACCTGTAAGGATACGTTTAGGCATAGTCTCAGCTCCTCTTACTCAGCCGCAGCTGCGGCTTTTTCGTTCAAAATCGTCTTTACGCGTGCAGCTGCACGGCGCGCTTTACGGATTTGAACGGTGTTTTCGAGCTGACCAGTTGCTTGTTGAAAGCGCAGGTTGAAAGACTCTTTTTTCATGTTTGCCAGCTCTTCGCGAAGCTGGTCTGGCGTTTTAGCGCGCAGTTCGTCGGCGTTCATAGCCTTATCCTTTTCCTAAGCACCAGTGGGCCCCCGTTAGGGTCACCCAGTCTCTGGTGGGTAATGTCAAAACACACGAATCCCCTGACGAGGTTCGAGCGATGCGCCTCTATACGGGTGATAGGGGGTTAGGGCAAGCCTTTGTTGCCCCTTTTTTCTATAGTGTTTTCACGGCATAACAGCCACAGAAATAAGATCACCGCATCACCATCAGAAAGCCGCCCCTATGTCCAACATCACATCCCTTTTCGTCACCCGCCTGTACCGCGCTGCATTGAAGGAATTTGGCACGCCTGTGGACGCCGATGAGTTGGAAAACTCTTGTCTCTCCATTGCCGAAGATGACGAGGCCGGCCAAGACTGGTGTGAGGCCAATGATTTTCCGGGCTACACCAGTTACGCGTCCCTCACCGACCTCGCGTGGCGCTTTCCGATCTTCAAAGACATTGTCGACAGCCTCGATCAACATGTCGCGGCCTTTGCCGAAGACCTGCAATTCGACCTTGATGACCGCAAGTTGGTTTTGGAAGACCTGTGGATCAACATCCTGCCCGAAGGCGGCACGCATTCAGCGCACATCCACCCGCATTCTGTGATCTCTGGTACGACCTATGTGGCCATGCCCGAAGGTGCGTCCGCGCTCAAACTCGAAGACCCGCGTCACGCCATGATGATGGCCGCCCCACCCCGCCTCAAAGATGCGCGCGAAGAGATGAAGAATTTCGTTTACGTGAAACCTGCGGTCGGTGATGTATTGCTCTGGGAAAGCTGGCTGCGCCACGAAGTCCCAATGAACATGTCCGAAGACCACCGCATTTCAGTGAGCTTTAATTACCGGTGGGGCGAGTAACAGCTCGCGCCACAGGTGCTGAAAACGCGCGAAGCCCACTACACTCCACGAAATTTGGGAACTGCATTGTAGCCGCGCTTAGGGTCATTGGCTCCAAGCGCGACAATGAGTTCCATTTCGCGTTGGCCAACTTCAATTTTGTCATCACTCTCAAACAGGATTTCACGTCTAATTGTGAAATCCATGAGCTCCTCCCTAGTGAAATCTGCCTCGACCTTGCTGTAGTTCCATGATCCAAAGTATCGGATTGTATGGCCGTTTTTCCCGATATCTTTACCAATATAGATTTTTCCGTTTGGGAATGTGATTTTATACACGACATATAGGAATTTGCGGCTGCCCATCACTTCTCCAAAGCTCGCTCGATCCGTTCCAGACGCGCCATGAGTTCGTCGCGGTGTTCTTGGGTTGAGGCGTTGGCTTCTTCGGCGTGGGCGTCTTGCATGGAGTTGACGATTAGACCCACGACCAAGTTCATCACGGCAAAGGCTGTGACCAAGATGAACGGGATAAAGAACAGCCACGCATTTGGATGCATTTCCATAACAGGGCGTACGATGCCCATGGACCAGCTTTCCAGCGTCATCACTTGGAACAGCGAGTAAAGCGATCCGCCCAAGGTGCCGAACCACTCGGGGAAGGTCTCGGCGTAGAGTTTGGTCGCGATCACGGCCCCGATGTAAAAGATGATGCCTGTGAGGAAGAACACCGACGCCATGCCGGGCAGCGCCATGATGAAGGCCTCTACGACGCGGCGCAGCGAGGGCACGACGGACACGACCCGCAGCAGTCTCAGGATGCGCAGGGCGCGCAGGACCGACAGGCCCGCGCCTGCTGGTGAATAGGAAATGCCGATGATGACGAAATCAAACATGCCCCAGCCGGATTTAAAGAACCTCCAGCCGCGGGCATAGATTTTGGCGATGATCTCGAAGGTGAAGATCGCAAGACACAGGGTGTCCAACGCGGCGATCAACCCACCAGCGCGCGCCATCACGGTGTCAGAGGTCTCAAGACCCAGAATGATCGCATTGAACAAGATGACGCCCATGATGATATTTTGGGTCAAGGGCCGATCAATAAGGTCAGCAATCTGTGCGCGCATTTTGGGGGAACTCCTGAGATGTGTTTGAGCGGATATGGCGACTGTTGCGCGGGGGATCAACCCTCAACACGCACGATCAGTTCGGACGGCGGGAAAGCATATTGCGATGGGGGCTGTCGCGCGGGCGTTGGCCCTTATGACGTGCCTTTAAAACATGTAAAACGATATCGGCCGAAACCTTGCAAACATGTAAAACTCGGCGGCCATTCGGCAAGCAAAAACCCCCGCCGATTTCTCGACGGGGGTTTTTAAATTTCATGACTTGGTCGATGTCCGCCCCGAAAGGCGATCAACGTTTACCAGTCTTCGCGAACCACTGTGCGGGTTTTGACTGGCAATTTCATTGCAGCAAGGCGCAGGGCCTCACGCGCAACGTCTTCACCAACGCCGTCGATTTCGAACATGACGCGGCCAGGTTTGACCTTGCATGCCCAGTAATCCACGGAGCCTTTACCTTTACCCATACGAACTTCGGTCGGTTTGGATGTGACAGGTACATCTGGGAAGATGCGGATCCAAACACGGCCCTGACGTTTCATGTGGCGTGTCATTGCACGACGAGCAGCTTCGATCTGACGAGCAGTTACGCGCTCAGGCTCAAGAGCCTTAAGACCGTAAGTGCCGAAGTTCAGATCAGATCCGCCTTTGGCGAGACCTTTGATGCTGCCTTTGTGCATCTTGCGAAATTTTGTACGCTTTGGCTGAAGCATTTATCAGATCTCCTTAGCGACGGCCGCGGTCGCCACGTGGCGCCGGACCTTGTTGTGCTTCTTCGAGACGACGGTCACGAGCCTGTGGATCGTGTTCCATGATCTCGCCTTTGAAGATCCAAACTTTGATGCCGATGATGCCGTAAGCAGTCATAGCTTCGAAGTGTGAGTAATCAATGTCCGCACGCAAAGTGTGCAACGGAACGCGACCTTCGCGGTACCATTCAGTACGCGCGATTTCAGCACCACCAAGACGGCCAGCAACGTTAACGCGGATACCAAGGGCACCCTGACGCATGGAGTTCTGAACCGAACGCTTCATAGCGCGGCGGAAGGAAACACGGCGTTCCAATTGTTGAGCGATAGACTCAGCAACGAGAGCAGCATCGAGATCTGGCTTGCGAACTTCAACGATGTTGAGGTGCAATTCAGACTCAGTCATCGCAGCGATCTTCTTGCGAAGCGTTTCGATGTCAGCGCCTTTTTTACCGATGATCACACCAGGACGTGCAGTGTGGATAGTCACACGGCATTTCTTGTGTGGACGTTCGATGATCACGCGAGAGATGCCAGCTTGCTTGCACTCTTCTTTGATGAATTCGCGGATTTTGATGTCTTCAAGAAGAAGATCACCGAAATCTTTGGATTCTGCGTACCAGCGGCTGTCCCAAGTGCGGTTGATCTGCAGACGCATGCCGATTGGATTGACTTTATGACCCATTAGCTTTGCTCCTCATTCTGACGCACCAAAATGGTGATTTCGGCGAATGGCTTCAAGATCTTGCCAAAACGACCACGTGCACGTGGACGACCACGTTTCATAGTCAGGTTTTTACCAACCCAAGCTTCGGCAACGATGAGCTCATCGACGTCGAGGTTGTGGTTGTTTTCAGCGTTGGCAATTGCGGACTGAAGACATTTCTTCACGTCAGCTGCGATGCGCTTGTTCGAAAATGTAAGGTCTGTGAGGGCCTTATCAACTTTCTTACCGCGGATCATCTGAGCAACGAGGTTGAGCTTTTGCGGAGACGTACGGAGCATGCGTGTTTTCGCCATTGCTTCGTTGTCGGCCACGCGGCGGGGATTTGATACCTTACCCATGACTTATTTCCGTTTCGCTTTTTTGTCTGCAGCGTGACCGTAGTAGGTACGAGTTGGTGAGTACTCACCGAACTTTTGACCAATCATGTCTTCTGTGACGTTTACAGGAATGTGCTTACGGCCGTTGTACACACCAAAGGTGAGACCAACAAACTGAGGCAAAATTGTTGAGCGGCGGGACCAGATCTTGATGACCTCGTTACGACCAGACTCACGAGCTTTCTCGGCTTTCTTGAGGACGTACGCGTCCACAAATGGGCCTTTCCAGACAGAACGTGCCATATTCTAGCGACCCTTCTTCCGAGCATGACGGGAGCGGATAATAAGTTTATCTGTCCCTTTGTTTTTACGCGTTTTCGCGCCTTTAGTTGGCTTACCCCATGGTGTCACTGGGTGACGACCACCAGACGTACGACCTTCACCACCACCGTGCGGGTGATCGATCGGGTTCATAACAACACCACGTACGGATGGGCGGATGCCCTTGTGGCGGTTACGGCCGGCTTTACCAAGGTTTTGGTTGGAGTTGTCAGGGTTGGACACAGCGCCAACAGTTGCGATGCATTCTTGGCGAACCATGCGCAACTCGCCAGAAGAAAGGCGGATCTGAGCGTAGCCACCGTCCCGACCAACGAACTGAGCGTAAGTACCAGCAGCACGAGCGATTTGACCGCCTTTGCCTGGCTTCATCTCAACGTTGTGGACGATAGTACCGATTGGAAGACCAGAGAACGGCATAGCGTTACCAGGCTTCACGTCAGCTTTTGCAGAAGCGATGACTGTGTCACCAACTGCAAGACGCTGAGGAGCGATGATGTAAGCTTGCTCTCCGTCTTCGTATTTGATTAGGGCGATGAACGCGGTGCGGTTCGGGTCATATTCGATCCGTTCTACAGTCGCTGGGACATCAAATTTGTTACGCTTGAAATCGACGATGCGGTAAAGACGCTTAGCGCCCCCGCCGATGCGACGCATCGTGATCCGTCCGGTGTTGTTCCGGCCGCCCTTTTTAGTCAAACCCTCAGTGAGTGATTTAACTGGACGTCCTTTCCAAAGCTCCGAACGGTCGATCAGAACCAGCCCGCGCTGGCCAGGCGTCGTTGGTTTGTACGACTTTAGTGCCATAGTTTCTGTCTTCCGTTTGCTTTGTGACCTTATGCTCAGGTTGCCCTGAAGGTCTGTGTGTAGGCCCCCGTAGGTGCCCAATGTCATATATCAAAAGGCCACAGAACGAATCTGTAGCCATAAGATTGCTGGGGAGTACCAGAGGGGGGATTGGGTGTCTAGTGAAGAGTAGGGTTTTGTCGCTGGAATCTGTTCACTCAACGCCAACACGAAAAGTGGATCCGCCGAACAATGGCTCCGCAGCTATAATATAGCAAAAAGCCCCCCGATTGCTCGGAGGGCTTTTCAATTTCTAACCAGTCAAATCCGAAAGGATTTAGAGACCAGTGGACACGTCGATGGAGTTGCCTTCTTCGAGTGTCACGTAAGCTTTTTTAACGTCTTTGCGTTTGCCGAGCATTCCGCGGAAGCGTTTTGCTTTACCTTTTGTGATCGATGTGTTCACGGCTTTAACTTTCACACCAAAGAGCGTTTCAACGGCTTCTTTGATTTGTGGTTTGTTAGAGTCGATCGCTACTTCGAAAACAACCGCACCATTTTCGGAAGCCATAGTGGCTTTCTCAGTGATGATAGGCTTACGAATTACGTCGTAGAGTTCTGATTTAGTGGTCATTTGAGGCGAGCCTCCAGAGCTTCGACAGCTGATTTTGTGAGCACGAGTGTGTCACGCTTCAGAATGTCGTATACGTTTGCGCCCATTGTTGGCAGGATGTCCACACCAGTCAAGTTTGCCGCAGCAGCCTTGAGGTTGGCGTCGATGTCAGCACCATCAATGATAAGAACGCGTTTCCAGCCCTGCTCTTTAACAGCTTTTGCAAGAACCGCAGTCTTCGCACCAGCCAATTTGGCGTCGTCGAGGATCACAAGGTTACCTGCGCCTGCTTTTGCAGAGAGCGCGTGCTTGAGGCCAAGTTTACGGAATTTCTTCGTAAGCTCGTGACCGTGAGACCGCGGTGTAGGACCTTTGTAGATACCACCTTTGCGGAAGATAGGCGCCTTGCGGGACCCGTGACGTGCGCCACCGGTGCCTTTTTGGCGGTAGATCTTCTTCGTGGAGTAGCTAACTTCTGAGCGTGTCTTTACCTTGTGTGTACCAGCTTGCGCTTTGTTGCGCTGCCAGCGGACCACACGGTGAAGAATGTCTGCACGTGGCTCAAGACCGAAGAGTGCTTCGTCGAGATCCAATGTGCCAGCTTTTTCGCCGTCAAGTTTGATTACGTCAAGTTTCATGCTTCACCTCCTTCAGCAGGTGCTTCAGCCGGAGCTTCAGTAACCGCAGATTTCAAGGCAGCTGGAAGTGGCGCGTTCTCAGGGAACGGCTTTTTCACAGCGTCTTTGACAGTGACCCAACCACCTTTGGAGCCAGGAACAGCGCCTTTAACCATGATCAAGCCACGGTCAGCGTCTGTACGGACAACCTGAAGGTTTTGTGTCGTGACACGAGCAGCGCCCATGTGACCAGCCATTTTCTTACCTTTGAAAACTTTACCTGGATCTTGACACTGACCAGTCGAACCATGCGAACGGTGAGAGATAGACACACCGTGTGTCGCACGCAGACCGCCAAAGTTGTGACGCTTCATCGCACCAGCAAAACCTTTACCGATAGATGTACCGGCAACGTCAACGTATTGGCCTTCGAAGTAATGCTCAGCAGAGATTTCTTCACCAACAGCGATGAGGTTCGCTTCGTCTACGCGGAATTCTGCGATTTTGCGTTTTGGCGCAACATTCGCAGCGGCGAAAACGCCACGCATAGCTTGGGATGTGCGTTTTGCTTTTGCATTGCCACAACCGAGCTGAACAGCTGTGTAGCCGTGCTTCTCAGATGTGCGCTGCGCAACAACCTGCAAGTTTTCGAGTTGAAGAACAGTAACAGGAACCTGTTTGCCGTCTTCCATGAACAAGCGGGTCATGCCCACTTTTTTCGCGATAATACCAGAGCGCAACATATTCAATTGCCCCCTTATACTTTGATTTCGACGTCAACGCCGGCAGCAAGGTCGAGCTTCATCAGCGCGTCTACTGTTTGCGGTGTTGGGTCTACGATGTCGAGAAGACGCTTGTGCGTACGGATCTCGAACTGATCGCGGGATTTCTTGTCAACGTGTGGACCACGCAAAACAGTGAATTTTTCGATTTTGTTTGGCAGTGGGATCGGGCCACGTACTTGAGCGCCGGTGCGCTTAGCAGTGTTCACGATTTCCTGTGTAGATGCGTCAAGAACGCGGAAATCAAATGCCTTCAACCGAATGCGGATGTTTTGGCTTTGCATTGCAATGCCTCCGTTTAGGCTTTTAAGTTGAGAGGTCGAAGCACCTTATTGCACCCCCACATCGAACCCAAAATGGGCAAGACGAATCTCACCCGTAGTATTCGTTTGATACGAATTGCTGCCCAATACAGTGCGAATCTGCTTGTGGCAATACCCTTAAGTAAAAAAGGGAATATAGAGCAAAAAGGGCGCCCTGTTGGACGCCCTTTCTAAGTCATATCGGTGTGTAGATTACTCTACGATTTTAGACACAACACCGGAACCAACTGTGCGGCCACCTTCGCGGATCGCGA
>NZ_JBDMZG010000184.1:0-16256 GCF_039769035.1 Pacificibacter sp. | reverse complement strand
TCATCTTCCACTCCTTGGTGGTTACGATGAGCCAGAAACACTCTCTTAGCAAATACGACTATTTGGACCCATAGGCGCTGACGTCAGACAGTCCAGGACTATTTCCGTTGCATGGAAGGTGAGCGCGCGCGAGCGTTCACCGAGGCCCACGAGGTCAGTCAGGAGTACGGTCGTTTCGTTCAGCAAATGGCAAATTGAAGAAATAACCGCTCGTTGATACTGTGATTACTCAGGGTAGATTGATCTATTCACCGCATTGGGCCGATGGGGCGCTCGAAGAAACGCGCCACGCGCAGGTATCCGATGTACCAAAATTTTCAATGTCGGAGTCTTTCAATGATGAAACTGGGGCAGGGGCCATAGCCGACCTTCGCTGCGGCACGCCTGAACTCACACAACGCGGAGAGGCTGTGTGAAACTCCACGCCGTGATCTCTCTCGTTCCGTTCATTTCGAACGCCTGAGCAAAAGTTTATTCAGAAGCGCGACAGAATACATCTAACAGTCGTTTTCGTTGAGTTTCGCGAGATGCTCAGAGTTTTCACACAGCATCGCAGACTAAGCTGACCTTGCCCTTCACGAGACCAATGGCCGCTTTTCAGATGCCGCGCCCCGCGCCGGCGGCCATACGCAGCACGGCGGCTTTCGAACCTTCACTGCAAGCGCGAGTGGGTCCAAACCAAACGCCAGAAGCGGGCACTGAGATAAAGTCAGAAATCCGCTTTAGATGCTGCGCTGTTGCCACTTCCAGCATGTTGGGTGTTCCGGTTGGTGGTGGGATCATTACCTTAATCACCTTTTCCTTTATTTTATGACGCTAAATCAGTGCCTTATGTCTGAGATTCCGTTGGGATTGCAGGGTGGTTCCGACGCGTAAAAGGGCCGTTGAGGGTATGAGGCGAACCTCCATGGAAGAATAATGACGCGCCGGCCTGAAAAGACTTTCGATTTTGTGCCTTGACCAAATGTATTGTATAATGCTAAAAATAACCAACTTTATTGATAATGGTGGGCAAATTGATTTTTGGTGGGCGGAGTTCAGAAGACGATACAGTGGTCGAAATGTTGGCCTCTGCGATCCGACGGGACATATCTTTTGGCGTGTTGCGGCCCGACCAGAAGCTGAAGTTGGCCGATTTACGTCAAGCATACGGTGGTTCAAATCATTCGATGCGCGAGACACTTCGTATCCTGTCATCAGAGGGGGTGGTGGAGGCTGCCAGCCAACGCGGGTTCCGTGTGACCTCGGCCACGGAAGACGACTTGCGAGACATTTTGTTGGTTCGCCTTGAGGTGGAAAAGCTTGGCCTGAAGCGCTCACTCGAACGTAGCGATGTTGCTTGGGAAGGCCGCGTCGTTGCAGCTTTGCACGCCGTAAGTCGTGCGGATGCAGTTGTTCAAGGTAACCCTGACGACGTCACCGCTTTGGAATGGGATGAGGCCTGTCGCAATTTGAGTATGACGCTTATCTCGGCAAGTGGATCCCCAAGATTAACCACTATGGCGGCTCAATTTTATGGCCAATCGCGACGTTTTCGATTGGCTCTATTGCGTGAAGGACGGATCGATTTTGCGGCCAGAGGCGCCCGAAGGGCTGCTTTGCAAGAAGCCATTATTGCACGGGATGAAGGACGCGCACTCGGCATTCTTGAGGACGAAATCGGAGCCGACTTAGGAGCATAAGACAATCAAAACAGATCATTTAGGGAGGAAACAATGATCACTTTCAACAGACGCCAGACACTCGGTCTGATCGGGGCAGCAGCTGCATCCAGTCTTGCTGCACCTGCAATCGCCAAAAATAAGAAAATTGTAGTGGGCGCTTTGCGATTCACGTCACATTCCGCCAGCTTTATTGCGGCTGAACGTGCCTATTTCCAAGAGGCCGGCCTTGATGTTGAGTTGCGCTTTTTTCAAGCAGCACAACCTATGGCCGTCGCGATTGCCTCAGGTGACGTGGATTACGCCGTGACCGCTATTTCAGGCGGCTTGATTTCACTTGCGAACAAAGGCGCGATTAAGGTCATTGGCGGCGCTCTAAGTGAAGAGCCGGGTATCGACGGCCAAAAAATCCTAGTTTCAGACGCGGCTTTCAAATCAGGCATCACCACACCTGCTGGCCTGGCTGGCAAGAAATTTGGCATATCTACGGCGGGTTCCTCGTTTCACTACATGGGATCAAAAATGGCGCAAGCTGAAGGAATCGACATGTCCTTTGCGCCGCTTCAAAAAGTTGGAGCAATCATTGGCGCGTTGAAATCCGGCCAAATCGATGCTTGGTCCATTGTGCCTCACATTGCCAAACCACTGGCGGGTTCCGGTGCCGTTCACATCATCGGTAACGTGTCTGACTACTTGCCGAATTATCAAGTTACAACGCTGTTCACCTCGGCAAAGAATGCAAACGATGAACGTGGCCAGACCGCTGATTTCATCAAAGCGTTTGGCATGGGGGCCTCTGATTACAACTCCACCATGATTGACAAATCTGGTGGCGACGACGGTATCAACGAGATGGTCGATTTGATCCACAAATATGTCTACACAGACCGTGAACGCGACGCCGCGGCACCCTCGATTATCAACGGTACCATGCGGATCAACGAAGGCGCGCGTTTGAACGTGGCCTCTGTACAAGATCAACTCAGCTGGTTCCAATCCGAAGGATTGATTGATGCGGATATCACGCTCGATACCTTTGTCGACACCAGCTACGTCGAAACGTTCGATACCTAAATCTTAACACCAGTTGGCCGCCTTTTGTGCGGCCAACTAGCTTCTCTCTATTCAGGACAATTTTATGGACATTCGCTTAGACGCGATCAGCCACGCCTATGGTGGCACCGAAGTTTTGCGCGACATCTCACTTGATGTGCCCGACGGTAAGATTGTGTGTCTTGTTGGGCCCTCAGGCTGCGGAAAATCAACGTTGTTGCGTTTGATCGGTGGATTAGAGCGGGCCTCAAAGGGGCGCGTCTTGCAACTTGGAACACCCCCCGAGGGGTGCTTGAACCCACTGACCTATGTGTTTCAAGATTTCGCCTTGCTGCCTTGGCGATCCGTGCATGGCAATATCTCGCTTGTACTTGAGGATCATGGCATCAAGGGTGAGCGGGCAAATGCCATCATTCAAGATGTTTTGTCACGTACCAAGCTGACTGATTTTAGCACAGCATTACCACGGCAATTGTCCGGCGGCATGAAACAACGGGTCGCGATTGCACGTGCGTTAGCTGTCAAACCGGCAGTGATGTTAATGGATGAACCGTTATCTGCGCTTGATAGCCAGACACGCGAATTGCTGATGGACGATCTGGTGGCGCTATGGACCCGCCAACAATTCACTGCGGTCTATGTCACCCACAATTTGGCCGAAGCTGTGCGTTTGGGTCACCGTATTGTTGTGCTCTCACGTCGTCCCGGTCAGGTCCGCGAAATTGTCGAAATTGACAAACCGCTATCTGAACGAAGCCACGGTGATGCTGATCTAGAACGCACTCAAAAGCACCTTTGGGACTTGATGCGCGATGAGGCCCGCGCGGCCGATGAGGAGTTGTTAGATGTCTGATGCAGTAATTAAACCAGAACCCATTGAAGTCCGGTTTCGTGGCGGTGGCTTTGCCCCTAAATCCCGGCGTTGGATGGGCCTAGCCGTTTTCGTCTTTTTAATCGCCATTTTGGAAATTGGCACACGAGGCGGTTGGATTTCATCGCTGACACTGCCCAAACCGTCTGATGTTCTGGCCACGTTTGGCGAGCTTTGGGAAAGCGGTTTATTGTTCAAACATCTTGCGCCGTCCCTCAGTCGCCTCGCCGTCGGGGGCGCGATCGGTGCTTCAATTGGGATCGTTGTTGGTGTCTTGATTGGGTTGTTCTCATATGCTCGTGCGGGCCTTGTCCCGTTGGTCGCCGCGATCTTCCCAATTCCGAAAATCGCGCTTTTGCCATTGTTCGTGATTTGGTTCGGAATTGATGAAACCAGTAAATACGCTTTGATCGCATTTGGTACATTTACGCCAACAGTGGTGGCCACTTACGGCGCAGTCGACAACGTAGATCGATCGCTGATCCGCATGGGACAAAGTTTTGGGCTGTCGTGGTTTTCGATCGTGCGCAAAATTGTCTTGCCTGGCGCGATGCCCGGTATCTTGTCCGGCCTTCGTATTTCGTTGGCGATTGCAATCATCCTGCTCGTCGCGGCTGAAATGTTGGGCGCGGAATACGGTATTGGTGCATATATTCTGGAAGCCGGATCGCTTTATGATCTTGAGCGCTTGTTCGCAGGCGTTGTGATCCTGTCCCTTCTGGGTGTTATCCTGAGCACTGTCATTGGCTTCATTGAACGTCGCCTGCTGGGGTGGCGCGAATGAGCCGTAAGCCAGAGTGTGATTATGATGTCGTTGTTGCCGGTGGTGGCGCAGGTGGCATAGGTGCCGCATTAGGGGCGGCCCTTGAGGGGGGCGATGTCCTGTTGGTCGAAAAATACGGGTTCTTGGGCGGGGCTGCAACAACGTCTAACGTGCTCGCTTATTGTGGGTTTTTTCAACAAGGCGAGACGGCGATCAAGGCGGTTGGCGGCGTTGCTGATCTGGTCTTGGATGAATTGCGCGCCTTGGGGCTCGACTGTGATCCATTTTGTTCTCCCACAACGCTGAATTGGATCATTCTATTAGAACCCGAAGCCGTGAAGCTGGCACTGGATCGTGTGTTGACCAAGGCTGGCGTGGATGTGTTGTTGCATACCCGCGTGGCGGCCGTCGCACGTACCGCGGACAGAATTCAATCCGTGACACTTGCTGGAATGGAGGGTCGCAGGCGTATCGCAGCGAAGGCTTTTGTTGATGCGACTGGGGATGCAAACCTCGCGATGTTGGCAGGATTGGATTGTCGGATCGGAAATGATCGGGGCCACTTGCAGGCGGTCTCCGGCCCTCTTCGTATTGGCGGGCGAGACCTGTCAGTGCCGATTGATCGTGCCGCATTGATCAAGGGTTTTGAAGTTTATAACCAAACCGGCAAATACCCCTCGGCCCGCACCGATGGCGGTATATACACTACGATCCCCGGCACGGGCGAAATGTGGTGGATGATGTTTGATTACGCGATGCCCGATTTATCCTCGGAAAGCTTTACCAAGGCTGAGCAAGCCACACGTGAGGCCGCGCAAGATTACGTCGAAATCTTACGCCAGCATGTGCCGGGGTTCGAACACGCCTACCTGGCCTCGACCGGCCCGCAAATTGGCGTACGTGAAAGCCGTCATCCGCCTGCGCGTTACGAACTAACTTCCGAAGACCTGCTGACAGGTCGGCAGCGTTCTGACGGCATTGCAAAAGCGGCTTGGCCGATTGAAAATCATACGGTCGCCGGAGAACCAGTGTATCATTCCCTTGGAGGGGACGGCTACGCAGACATCCCACTGGACTGCCTGCGCGCCAAAGGACTGGACAACTTATTCTATGCAGGCCGGCTAATCGGGGCTGATGATATGGCCTATGGTTCCATCCGTGTGATGGGGACGGCGTTCGCGACGGGTGAGGCCGCAGGCCGTGCAGCA
This sequence comes from Pacificibacter sp., assembly GCF_039769035.1. Classification (NCBI taxonomy): domain Bacteria; kingdom Pseudomonadati; phylum Pseudomonadota; class Alphaproteobacteria; order Rhodobacterales; family Roseobacteraceae; genus Pacificibacter; species Pacificibacter sp. Next base: position 10,700 of record NZ_JBDMZG010000184.1, on the reverse strand, counting down.
TTCCATGTAAGCGGATAGTTGAAGAGGCCCAGAGGCAATTACTGCCTCTGGGTGCCGATGTCGGTGATTTTGGCGCAGATATCAGTCGCAGCCGACAAACTACGTGCGGTGGCTTGGGCCATATCTGGCAAAATCATCCATTCCAACATCCACGCCGAACCTGATCGTTCTTGCTCATGCACAAGGGCGTGGTGCATTCCAGATAATTGCGTCGCGTTGTAACGCGCTAGGGTTACAAGCAATTCTGCCAAGACAGGGTTTTGCTTGTGTGGCATCGCCGACGATCCACCACCTCCGCTGAGCGTGATTTCATCAATGCCTTGTTGTGCCATCAGGCAGATGTCGTGACCCATTTTTCCGACACTTCCTGTGATCAAAGACAATAGGTTAGCGTAATCTGCGAGACCATCGCGCATGGTGTGCCATGATTGCATTGGATCACGAACGCCCAGCTGCAATGCCATGTTTGCACGAACAGCGGGGGCAGTAGCGCCAAGGGCTGCATCGTTGCCAACAGCGCCGCCGAATTGCAAAACTTCGATCTGGCCGCGCATCGCTTCAAGCCGCCGCAGGTGATGCTTGAGCGGTTCGGACCAAGTCCTGATCCTGTCAGAAACCTTGATCGGCAAGGCCGCCTGCATTCTGGTCCGTCCCATCAGATCATGTGGGCCAAATCTTTCGGACAGACCCGCTAGGTCATGGATCAGCTTGGACAGCTGTTCAAATAGGCATGAATTGAATGTTTGCAGTGTTAATGTCAGGGCCGTGTCCATCACGGGCTGTGCCAAGCCGAAGATCATCTACATCAACCTGAAAACCTTCGATTTGCGCAGCTATCCTTTCGGCGTCATCTACAGGAACTGACCCAACGTTGCCCAATGCCCGGGTGAACGCAGCCTCAACTGAAAGCATATGTTTAAGCTGCTGCTGAGGTGACCAAATTCGGGCGGCACCTGCATCAGCAAATAAACCACTTAGCCAAGGATTTTCGAAAACATTGGTCATGGGATGCTCCGGTACATATGCTTGATGGCATGGCCTAGCATATCCGGCTGTTCAATACAGGGAAGGTGACCACAGCGTTCGATAATCTGGAATGACGCGCCTGCAATGTTTTTCGCAAGCTCATGCACCAATGCGGGTGGTGTCGCGTGATCGTCGGCCCCAGCGATGCACAATGCCGGGATCATGATGTGTTTGCATTGCTCCGTAAAATCCGTTTCAGCGATGGCTGCACATACGCCAGTATATCCAGCAACAGAGGTGCGGATGAGCATGTTGCGATACGCCGCCAAGTCGGTTTGTCGGCTTTGCATGAAATCCGGCGAGAACCACCGCTCTAGAATGGCATCAGATAAGGATGCGATCCCGTCCTTTTCAATTGCGTCGATCCTCAAGGCCCAACTTTGGGCATCGCCGATCTTTGCGCCAGTGCAGCATAGAACCAGCCCTGAAACCAAATCGGGTCGTGATGCCGCCAGCCCTTGTGCGATCATCCCACCAACCGAGACGCCGCAAATCAAGGCACCTGACACTCCCAAATCGTCGAGAAGGGCGACAACATCGTTGATAAGAACGTCCATGATGATGGGGCCGTCATCGGTTAACCCATGCCCTCGTTTGTCGACACACACCACGGGGATATTAGCGTCCAATGTTTGGATAACATCATCCCAGATCCGAAAATCGGTGCCGAGTGAATTGAGGAAAACAATCGGCCTCCCGTGACCTTGGCGAAAACGATAATGCAAAGCAATGCCGTTGAGATGCGCAATCTCTACCATTTAGACACGCGGTTTATGTTGGCGAATGAGTTTGGAGATTTTCGTCGTCATCCCACAACTTTCCTCAGTCCAAGGATATCACGCGCCTGCTGCCATTTGGCGACGGGCCGTTCGTATTTCTCGCAGAGATCGACCGCCCGTTTGACCAGTGCTGCATTAGACCCTGCAAGCGTGTTGCGATCAATTCGAACGTTATCTTCAAGACCAGTGCGCGTATGACCACCTTTGGAAATTGACCACTCGTTCACGGTCAACTGAGCCGCGCCAATGCCTGCCGCACACCATTGCGCATCAGGTGCGAGACGCTTCAGTGTTTCGATGTAAAAATCGAAAATCGGTTCATCAGCAGGCATGGAATTTTTTACCCCCATGACAAATTGCACATAAAGCGGCCCCTTGAGGCGCCCATCTGCGGCCATACGAGTGGCCTGCACGATGTGTCCAAGATCAAAGGCTTCTATTTCAGGCTTCACGCCGTGCGTAAGCATTTCGGACGCAAGCCAGTCAACCAATTCAGGGCTGTTTTCGTAAACGCGGGTTGGGAAATTGTTCGACCCAACTGACAACGACGCCATGTCAGGGGACAACGACAACATGCCACCGCGTTCGCGCCCTGCACCAGATCGACCACCTGTCGACAATTGCACGATCATGCCGGGGCAATGGGTTTCAATGCCTTCTTTGAGGCGCGCAAACCTGTCGGGGTCCGACGTGGGCTTGTGTACGTCGTCAGAGTTTTTGGGTCCAGAGGCTGCGTAATTTAGGCGAGTATCTGGCTCATCTGGTGGGTGCCATTCGCGATCGCGTTGATAGAGATCAGTCTTGCTCATGAGGCGTCCCTCTCCATTTCCGCATAGGTCTGCTTGGCTAGTTTGATCGCATGGTTGGCAGCAGGCACGCCCGCGTAAATTGCGACATGCTGAAAGGCCTCGATCACATCGGTTTTCGACGCGCCTGTATTGGCGGTCGCGCGAATGTGCATCGGGATTTCATCGAAATTCTTGGTCGCGGCCAATAGGGCTAATGTCAGCATAGAACGTTCGCGCAGGCTTATTGCGTCGCTGGACCAAACCGTGCCCCAAGCGCCTTCGGTGATAAGGGTTTGAAACGGTGCGTCAAAATCGGTCTTTGCCGCCTCTGCGCGGTCAACGTGATCGTCGCCCAAAACTTTGCGGCGGATCGCCATGCCTTGCGCGTGCCTGTCTGACATTCCTGAACGTCCTTATTGTGCTGGTGCGCCGTGGGCGGTTCGGCATCGGGGTTCCATGACCTTGAGTTTGTGGTTTCTAATTGCTCATGTAAAATGATAAAATGAGCCGGTTGGTTGCCAAAATGGAATACTTATGGATCGTAGGATCAAATATCGCCACCTCGAAGCCTTTATCGCGATTGCCCGAGCAGGGCGGTTGAATCGTGCGGCGGATCAGTTGAACCTGACGCAGCCGACGATATCGAAGACCTTGAGGTCATTCTCGGCGTCACCTTACTGATGCGAGATCGCGCTGGTGTGGCATTAACCCCAGAGGGGCAGGTGTTCTTGCAATTTGCGGAGCAAAGCACTGCCGCGCTTCGGGTTGGTATTCAGAACATGGCCAATCTGAACGTAGATGCCGGTTCGACCCTGTCCATTGGTGCACTGCCAAGCGTTGCTGCGCAAATTCTGCCGAAAGCGGTTAAGGGTTTCTTAAAAGTCGCACCAGATACCGTTGTGCACATTGAGGAAGGATCACATTCAGAGCTGACAGCACGTTTGCGATCCGGAAGCCTTGATCTGCTCGTCGGGCGGATGGGGCGAATTGAAACGATGGAAGGGTTATCGTTCACGCAGCTTTACAACGAAAAAATCGTCGCGGTTGTAGCCCCTGACAGCCCGCTTGCCACATCAACCAAGCTAGCGCAATTGGACGATGCTTTGGTGGTCTATCCGCCAAAAGACTCTGCGATCCGGCCCTTGTTGGCGCGGGCTATGATTGCCAGCGGTCTGCCCATTTTCAAGAACCGGATCGAGACTGTGTCTGGCTCGTTCGGTCGTGCTTTGGTGTTGGGGTCAATGGACGCGGTTTGGTTTATTTCACATGGCGTAGTTGCGGATGATCTTGCCCATGGGCGCTTGACCCAATTGCAGATCGATCTGGGCACAACGCAAGGGCCTGTCGGCATCATGGCCCGTTCCGAAGAAGTCGCAGCAACTCATGTTCACTTGTTCCGCCAAGCGCTCATCGACGTCTCAAAAACGTTTCGAGGCTAGTCTGGCGGCTCATACCCGATAACAACCGAACCAAGAACGATATCCCGTAAACGGCGCCGCAATCGTGCTTGCCCCTGTTCGCAGTGCAATGCATCTCCAAAACTCGCTGAAAATGTTGCGCGGTTCGAGACGTTGTAGAAACAAAAAGCACTGATCGTCCAATGAAGTTCAAGGGGATCGGCATGTGCGCGAAAGGTGCCTGCCGCTTTGCCCCGATCACAAACGTCTGTCAGTTTATCGATGATGGCTCTGTTGAGGGTTTGCACAACGTCAGAGCGGGTCAAGTATTCGGCGTTGTGGATGTTTTCGATCGCGATAAGACGAATGAACTCTGGGTTAGAGGCATAGGCATCAAAGGTCGCTGTCGTAAGGAGCGCTAAGGCATCAGCCGGTTCCAAATCGCCAACCATTAACGTTTCTTCGCTTTCGCGCAGCGCGGCATACACGTTTTCCAAGACGCTTTTGTACAGCCCTTCTTTGTTCTCAAAGTAGTAATAAATCATCCGTTTTGACACGGTCGTCCGCTTCGCAATTGCATCAATGCGCCCGCCTGACAAACCGTAGGTTGCGAACTCTTCTTTGGCGACACGCAAGATATCAGCCTTCACAGCATCTGGGTCCTGCTTCCAGTTCCCTTTGCGAAGGGTGTTGGGTTCTTTTGGTGGTGTGCTCATTTGGTGCCTTGGGAAACAGTTCGATTCGAAAAATCATATCACATAATTAACTCTCTGGTACATTTTGATTGACAAATTAACCATTCAGTACATTTTGAAGACATCACGGCTGATTCACCAGATTCGGCAGCGATGAAATTAATGGGAGTAAGAAATGTTTACTAAAATTTTAAGCACGGCATTTGTCATTGGACTGACTGCAACAGCCGCTATGGCTGAATTTCCTGAACGGGAGATTCAGGGGATCATTCAGTGGGGCGCAGGAGGCTCAACAGACTCTGTCATGCGGTCTGTAACCCCACACGCCGAGGCGGCATTGGGCGGTTCGATTGTCATGCAGAATGTCACGGGCGGGGTCGGCGCAATTGCATTGAACCAAGTCAGCACAGCAAAAGCAGATGGCTACACAGTGTTGATGGGTGCCGAAAACCCATTGCTGTACAAAGTCATGGGTTTTGGAGAAAAAGATTACTTCGACTTCACACCGATCATGTTGCTTGGTCGCGGCACACCAATTCTGGTTGCAGGCATTGATGCACCTTTCGACACATATCCTGAAATGATCGCGTACATCGCTGAGAACCCTGACGAAGTCCGGTTCGGCTCGCACGGTCCGGGTGGCTTGTCGTCTGTCATCTACGGGATGATGCAGGCCGAAGAAGAACTGCCTGTTATCCTCATTCCCTACGACGGTGACGGCCCTGCCCTGACTGCTTTGCAAGGCAAGGCAATTGATGTGATGGCGGTGGTTCAAGGCGCTGCAATTGAAGGCATTCGTGCTGGAACCATGAAACCCATCGTGCTGTTTGATACAGAACAAAGCGAAACGCTGCCTGATGTACCGACCATCACCTCGACCAATCCAGAGTTCGAGACATTCCTGCCGTGGGGGCCCTTCTTTGGGATCTTTGCACCGAACGGAACACCCGATGACGTCGTTGGCACATTGCGTGCCGCGTATGCACAGGCCGTCCAAGCTCCTGATTTTGTCGACCTGATGCACAATCGCGGGTTCTCAATCATGGGGACCACGGGTCAAGAAGCCGTTGATTTTCTGACAAACTGGCAGCGCAATACGGCATGGTTGATGCATGATGCTGGCGTCACCAAGTACTCGCCAGAAGATTTCGGCATAACGCGTCCATAACAACGCACGGTTGGCGGCCCAATCGTGGCCGCCAACACAACAATCAGATTTTTACATGATGCTGCGCGACCGCGCGACGTCTTCTCACCACGTCACCAAACCCGTCGCCAGACGGTTTTGATGGTTCAGGAGCTTGTTATGAATTCCCATCCCCGCAAGCCGGGCGAACTTGCCTTCGCAGGCTTTCTTGTCGGCGCTAGCCTACTACTGCTTTGGAGTGCTTACGGCATCTCTGGTTTTGAGTCCCTCAGCGCCCCCGGTGCGATCCCACTGGCCACGACGGCGACGATGGTCGTAACATCTATCATAATCCTAAAGCGCGCTTTTGCCACGAAGGCCGCGCTGGGCGGATCCTTTTTCGGCACTGTGTTTCCTGTCCGTATCGCGTTGATCGTCGGGCTGTTGCTCGCCTATGCTGTCGCACTTCAGCCGTTGGGTTTTCTACCGACGTCGGCTTTGTTCCTTGTTCTGACGATCAAATACCTCAGCAACCGGTCATGGGTGTTTTCAATGACCATCGGGCTGGTCAGCTTGATCTGCATTTATCTCGTATTCCGGATTGTGTTCACGGTGCTCATGCCTGCTGGTATCGTGCCAGAAGGCCAAATGTTGGCCTGGGTGCGCAATCTACTGAACGGAGGGATTTGAGATGTTCGAAACTTTAGCAGATGTCATCACCGTATTCACTCAACCGCACTTGTTGGTTTTGGTCGGTTTAGGCACGTTCGCGGGCATTTACATTGGGGCTATACCTGGGTTGTCGGTGACGATGGCCGTATCGATCCTCATTTCTTTCACCTTCTCTTGGGATGTATATCCGGCCATTTCGTTGATGATCGGCATCTACATGGGGGGTGTTTATGGCGGGTCTCGCACGGCGATTTTGTTGAACATCCCCGGTGCGCCCTCGGCCATTGCGACGGCGATTGATGGTTACCCAATGGCGCAAAAAGGCGATGCGGGTACAGCAATTGGCGTGACCACGGTGATGTCGTTCTTTGGCGGACTTGTCGGAATTTTAGTGCTCGCCATTGCGGCTCCTTTCATGTCGCAGTTCGCGCTGAGCTTTCAACCGCGCGACTACATGCTGTTGGCTGTTCTTGGGATCCTGCTTGTCGGTTCTCTGTCTGGCGACAACCTTTTGAAAGGGATTTTCGCAGGTGCATTTGGTCTTGGTCTTGGCACTGTCGGCATGGACCCTTTGACCTTCACTGGGCGTTTCACATTTGACATCCCAATTTTGCAGGCGGGGATTTCATTTATTGCTGTGATGATTGGTTTGTTTGGCGTCAGCGAAGCACTGGCGCAATTGCACCATGTGGATAAGGTTGCTGTGAAACAAAAGATCGGCCGCATAATTCCGTCGTTCGGGACAGTGCGGAAATACCTGCCGCTTTCACTGCAAACATCTGCGATTGGTGTCAGCATTGGCGCATTGCCCGGCACTGGCGGCGATATTGCTGCTTTGATGGCGTATGATCACGCCAAACGGGTTACCAAAGACCCAGAGGTGCCATTTGGCGAAGGCGCGATGGAGGGCCTTGTGGCACCGGAAACCGCAAACAATGCTGCGGTCGGCGGGGCATTCATTCCGATGATGACCTTGGGCATTCCCGGCGATGCGGTAACCGCCATTATGATTGGTGCGCTCTTTATCCATGGGCTGAACCCCGGACCGATGTTGATGATCGACCAACCCGATATGTTTTGGTTTATCGTAGGTGCCTTGTTCACCGCCAATATCTTCATGCTGATCTTTGGGCTAACAGGCATCCGCATCTTTACAAAAATCGTGGAAATGCCCCGATCTATCCTGATTCCGTTGATTTTCCTGCTGTCGATCGTCGGGGCTTATGCGGTCAACAATCTGATCACCGACGTTTATTGGATGCTGGGTTTCGGTATTTTGGGGTACTTCATGAAGTACTACGGATACCCTCTGGCTCCCGTGGTTCTCGGGGTGATCTTGTCGCGACTTCTTGATGACAACTGGCGGCGGGCTATTATTTCTGCGCGCGGCAATTTGGGAGAGTTTTTCGAAGGCGTTTTTACGTCACCTTTGTCACTTGTGCTGTTCATGAGCGTAATTTTTATTTTGCTCAGCCAGACTCCGCTTTGGACTAAAATGAAGCGACGTTTTTTTGGGGGTGTGTCAGCATGATTGATGCGCCTCCAATCACCCTGTACGTGAGTTGATTATCTACCTTTTCCTTAAGATCGGGGCAGAAGTGTTATGATGGGAAATGACCCTCGCCACCCTGCCTTTATTCGTATTCTTCGCCCTTGATATGGAGTGCATGTCTTGTCCATCACTGGAAAAACTAAACTATTCCCAATTGTCGGGCATCCGGTCGAAAACGTATTTTCGCCACCGGCGTTCAACGTGTGGTTCGAAAAAAATGACGTGGACGGTTGTATGATTGCCATGGACGTACCGCCGGATGGGCTAGAGAGTTTTCTCTCCATCATGCGCACCAGTCCCAGCTTTCTTGGCTGTTCCGTAACCTATCCGCACAAACAGGCGGCGTTGCACTGTGTTGATGAACTGACACCGCGGGCCGAACGTCTTGGTGTATTAAACACGATCCGACGCACCCCCGACGGGCGGTTGATCGGAGACGCCACCGATGGCGCTGCTTTGGTCACGGCAATGCGTACAGTTGGCGGGCAAATTAAAGGCAAAACTGCAATGATTTTGGGGGCTGGCGGGGGCGCTGGAATGGCGATTGCAGATGCATTTTGCGCGGCCTCTATAAGCGGACTTGTTCTTTTGGATACCGATGTAAATCGCCAAGACCATGTTAAAAAAATGATCGGAGATCACTGGCCCGAGGTCAAAATTCTAGAAGCGGCACAAGAGATTGAGATATTAGTGAATGCAACATCAATGGGGGCAAACCCTACTGATCCGTGCCCATTTGATCCCACGTTAATCGCAAAGGCCGATATTATCTGTGATGTTCTATCCAATCCGAAACTCGCGGAACTTACAAAGGCTTCTGGCACACGCCTCGTCAACGGACAGATGATGGGAGAAGCACAAGTGCTCCCTCAGCTTCGCTTCCTTGGCTTAGATCAAAGAGACGTTTCAAGAAACTAAACTGACGGTCCGCTCTTGTTCGCTAACAAACTTTTTTCGGGTCGTGTAGAAGTCATTCTTTTCACCCCTTAAGCCCTCGTTCAGAAAAACAAAACTCTTCTGTCATGTTCGCTTCGCATGGCAAGCGAAGGGATCTCCTTGATCGGGCAAATCGCCTGCTAAGCCGGAGCTGGCACCTGATGTTTAGTCAAGGTGTGAATAGCCCCTAGATTTGTAGACGCTTTGCTTGGTAATTTTGGAAGCAAGGCGACAGTGATGTCAGGGATTAGATTTACAGATGAATTCAAGCGTGACGCGGTCGCACAGGTTGTTGAACGGGGATATTCAGTTGCAAAAGTTTCGGAGCGTTTAGGGATTAGCACCAAGTCACTATACTTGGAAGACGCAGCTTTCGCAGCCGCACAAACAGGTCCTCGAGACCACAAAACAAGCGGCAGAGATCAGGCGGTTGAAGAAAAAACTCGCGCCTGTTTCCGAGGAGTGTGACATACTAAAAAACCGATCCGGGTTGGGGCCCGCCTGTGCGCGGTAGAAGCGACCTGTGCTATCGTAGTGATATGAAGGGCAGCGGACGTTGGCTTATTGGTGGCCTCGACACTGTCGGGAACCCCGTTAAAAAACGTGGCCCATGGGATGATGCGAAGTTGAGAATGGTGATGCTGCTTTGGCAGTGATCCCGGTTGAGGCAAGATGACGGATTTGCATAACCTACGCCCTTCTGTTGCCAACAGAAGGATAAACAATGGTAAAGCCAAAGACACCAAAGCCCACAGCGATTGAGACGGTGAATGTCGGCGCTGCGGCTGCACGCCGGGCTAAAGAAAAGGCTCAAGCAACATCACCACACGCGGCCGAGTGACCCAATTCGCTTGGCTGTTCAGGGCTACGATATATGAGGTCTCCGCCTGCCCAGCCAAGTTAACAACACCGCAAGTGTGACATTTCTTTGCGCAACAACGGACATTTCAACTTGGTTGCAACAAAACAAAACAGGAGGCGCCGATGGCTTCAGCGGGAAATTGGGCACCAATGCGCCGGAATCAAGTTCACTGCGCACGACCCATGTCGGTAGCATGGCGACGCCCAGGCCTGATTTGACTGCTTCTTTTAGAAGCGTAAGGTTCCCAGCATGAATGCGGCGGGACACCGGCACCTCTAACGTGCCTTCTGGTGACCTGAATTGCCATGTTCGTTGGCCCGACCCTACGTGAAAAGACATGCATGACATCTTACTTAACTCATCTGGATGTACTGGCGTCCCATTTTGTTCCAGAAATTCTGGGCTTGCTACGACAAGCGAGCGATTTGTCGTCAGGCTTGAATCCTCAAGGTGCCCAACGCGGATCGCGTCTTCACTGATCCAAACCGTCTGATCAGCGTGCCGTCGCAGACCTTCGTTATACTCCGGCCAGTTGATCACGCGATGCTTTTGTTTCGGAACCTTGTTACGACGAGAGGCGTTGAACTTGTGCGGCATTTACAGCATCCTGAAAAGGAACAGACCGCGTCGATATCAGCCGTGGGATGATCCATGCAACAACGCCCCTCAAAGTCAAAACGCCTTCTGTCTCAAACTATATGATGACGGACAATTAGGGCAATCAATTTTAGGTGTGCCGCCTGGTGGAGTTATACATCTTGCGTTGTAGTGACTCGACCTCCCTCTTGAGGGTGGTAATGCAGACCTCGTCGATAGCATCGCTAAAGCGTACCGTCGGCACAACGACATTGAGGGATGCCACTATTT
>NZ_JBDMZG010000032.1:0-3432 GCF_039769035.1 Pacificibacter sp. | reverse complement strand
GTGAATTCATCCCCAAGCTCATAGGCAAAGTCGAAAAACTGTTCGACCAAAACGATGGCCATGTCGCCTTGATCACATAGAATGCGAATGACGTGGCCAATTTGCTGAATAATATTGGGTTGAATGCCCTCTGTTGGTTCATCCAACAACAAAACCTTGGGCCGCGTGATCAAAGCGCGTGCGATCGCAAGCTGCTGTTGTTGCCCACCAGAAAGGTCACCACCCCGTCGCCCTGCCATATCATGCAGCACAGGAAACAGATCATAAATGTGATCAGGAACTTTGCGATCTGACCTTCCCAGACAGGCAAATCCACTCTCAAGGTTTTCCACCACCGTCATCAAAGGAAAGACTTCGCGCCCCTGGGGCACATAGGCGATCCCTGCCTTTGCGGCGTCGAATGGGCTGAGGTGATTGATCAGCTTCCCATCCAAAGTGATGGTGCCATCGGCGTAAGGGTGACGTCCGGAAATTGCTTTGAGCAAGCTGGTTTTACCCACACCATTGGTGCCCATTACCGCGGTCACTTCGCCGGCTTTGGCACTAAGAGACATAGTGTTTAAAACTTGGCTTTGCCCATATTTCATAGTTAAATTATTGACGTACAGCATATTTTATCGCCCCAAATAGACATCGATGACGTCTTGATTCTTCGTTACGTGATCCAGAGATCCTTCAGCCAAAACAGATCCTTGGTTTAACACGGTAACCCTACAGTTGAGGCGACGCACAAACTCCATATCATGTTCCACAACCACAACTGCACGCGTTTTTGCAGCACGCACGAGGATGTCTGTGGTCTGCTCACGTTCTGTCTCAGACATCCCTGCAGCCGGTTCATCCACCAACAAAAGACGCGGATCTTGGGCCAGCAGCATACCAATCTCCAGCCACTGTTTTTGCCCGTGACTGAGCTCCCCAGACAATCGATCAAGCGCATCTGTTAACCCGACGTCGTCGCCGACAGCCCGCACCCGATTTTCTGTATCAGGCGCTACACGATTGAATAATAAATCAAGCGGCCTGCGTGGGTTCTTTAACGCCATTGTGATGTTTTCACGCACGGTCTGTTCCTCAAAAACAGTCGGTTTTTGGAACTTTCGTCCAATGCCTGCTTGGGCAATTTGGCTTTCGCTCATATCCAGCAATGACGACGATTTCTCGCCCCAGATCACATAGCCTTCATCTGGTTTTGTCTTGCCGGTCACAATATCCATGAAGGTTGTTTTGCCAGCACCGTTCGGACCAATAATCGCGCGAAGTTCTGTGTCTCCAATTTGGATAGATAGGTTATTGATCGCTTTAAACCCATCGAAACTGACACTGACACCTGAGACTTCTAAAAGCGTGCTCATTGGTGTTTCTCCCGGTAATGGGAAATCAGATCAAACAAGCCACCAACCCCTTTAGGGAAAAAAAGCGTGACGCCGACAAAGGTCAGTCCAAGAAGAACCAGCCACCAGTCGGTCCATTTGACCAAATAAAAGCCAAGGTTGATGTCGGGTGCGCTGCCGCCTGTGAACCATGAGGACATAAGAGATACGAAAACTGCACCAATCACCGACCCATAGAGACGCCCACGTCCGCCAATCGCCACCCAAACGGCCAAATAGATTGAGGCGATTGGGGCAATCTCCGCGGGATTGATGATGCCTGCTTGCGGGTAATAAAGTGCCCCCGCGATACCTGCGATCATAGCCGTCGTGGTGAAGATTAATAATTTATAATGTTCAACGTTATAACCTAAAAATCGTATCCGTGCTTCGTTATCGCGAATGGCACGGATTACAGAGCCGAATTTGCCCGCGAGCATCCAGGCAAAGAATACATATCCAGCACCGAGGGCGAAAGCGGAGGCCCAAAAGAACCAAAGCGATAATGTCGCTTGTGAAACAGCCTCAAGGCCCGGGATGTTCTGCAAACCCGACAAACCGTTATTTCCGCGTAGTCCAGTATCGTTTTGGAACAGATAAAGGGAAAGCGCGAGTGTCATCGCCTGCGTCAAGATCGACAGGTACACGCCTGTAACGCGGCTGCGAAATGCCAACCAGCCAAAGGCCAAAGCCAGCATCCCTGGTACAATAACGACAGCCAAAAGTTGCAATGTAAGCGAATGAGAGACCGCCCAGATCAGCGGAAATTCGGAACTGCCCACGACACCAAATATCTGAGTACCAATTGCGGCTTCCACCTCCTCAGGCGTCGGTGGCAAAATGTTGTTTTCTAACGATCCAACAACGATATTTTTTGTGCGCTCATACATCAGCCACATGCCTATGGCGTAGCCACCGATTCCAAAGAAGGCAAAATGTCCAAGGCTCAAAATGCCACAATAGCCCCAGACCACGTCCATAGCGATCGCAACAAGGCATAGGCACAATGTCTTGCCCAGGGTCTTGAGAAACGATGTTGAAACACCTGTTGAACCCACCGCCTCACTAAAGATGGTTACAAAGACCGTAAACAAAGATAGCCCAAGCAGGAACCAAAGAACGGAGGGATTTTTAGCCATGAAGGTATGTTGCATAATCAATCTCCTGCCGCTCGCCCTTTGAGGGCAACAATGCCCTTGGGGCGAAATTGAATGAATAGGATCACGAAGAGGATCATGTAAGTTTGAGCGGCTAAGGTGTTCGATGGATTTAGCCATTCGATCCACTTTTGGCCAAAGCCTATCATTGCGGCCCCGGCCAGCGTGCCCCAGACATTTCCAACACCGCCAACCACAACGGTCATGAAGCTTTGGACGATGTAGTCAGACCCCATTTCGGATGTCACCTTGGCATACAATCCAATCGCAACCCCAGCGATGCCTGCGATGCCGGAACCAAGGCCAAAGGTCAGCATGTTTATACGATCAGGATTGATCCCCATAGATGATGCCATTCCCGAATTTTGCGTCACTGCGCGTACCTCAAGGCCTAGACGGGTTCTTTTAAGGACGTAGATAATCAAGCAAAGAAACAGCAATGCCAGGATGAAAATCGCAATCCGAATGAAGCTGATCTGGATGATATCATTAACCACCCAAGCCCCTGCGAGCCAATCGGGAGATGTAAGCGGACGTGCTTGGGTGCCAAAGGTGTTCTTCGCCAATTGTTGTAAAGCAATCGAAACACCGAAGGTCGCCAACAATGTTTCCAAAGGTCTGTGATACAAACGACTAATAACAAGCCGCTCAATCACGACCCCAGCCACAAAAGTGACCGCAAAGGCCAAAGGCAAGGCGACAAAGATCGACACAGTGTAATTGGGAATGAACTGTTGCACCACATAGCCGGTGTAGGCTCCCATCATAATGAATTCACCATGGGCCATGTTGATAACTCCCATGACGCCAAAAGTGATCGCCAGACCAATCGCAGCCAAAAAGAAGATCGACGCCAGAGACAGCGCGTCCAATGCCAAATCTGCAAACTTTGCGGTTGCTAC
>NZ_JBDMZG010000031.1:0-17226 GCF_039769035.1 Pacificibacter sp. | reverse complement strand
TTTTCTGATTCTGCTGCAACCACGCCCCCCGATGACGCCACGATTGAGCGCGAAGCGCGCCGCATTTTGCGCCGTCTGAGCGAGCCGGGGGCCTGTTTGGCCGTTGCCAAGGATATGGAAAAAGCCGTGGTCGTGCGTGATTTACCCGATGGACGCACGACGCGCACGGCGGTACTGGATCGCTCAATTGCGCAAGCTATGGCGCTCAAAGACTGGATTTCGTCGCAGGCCAAGGGCAAGATCACCCGCTACTTTATCACCTCATCTGGACGAGCAGAGCTCAAACGCCTTGTTGCTGCGGATGAAAGCGCGCGTGCTGGTTTTTCAGAAGCCGCCGCAACATTTTCTGGGCAGGCAACAGCTTGGCCTGTTGGCACTGCCTCTGCTGCGACGGAAAAGCCAAAGCGCATCCGTTATAATGCCGCAGAAAGCCCTGTGATGACCTTGTCACGGCGTCGCGACAAAGACGGGGCAATGTTTTTGGACCCCGAACTTGTGGCCGCAGCCGAACGTCTGCGCGAAGATTTCGAATTGGCACAAATGGGTGCGCAGCCCACGCAAAATTGGGATCACTTCGTCACCGGTGGCGATCAAGTCAAATTTGACGGAGATATTTCAGCATATGGTCCGGAGGCTGCGAAAATGCGTGTGGCAGCGGCCCTTTCTGATCTTGGCCCAGGGCTTGGCGATGTGGCGCTGCGGTGTTGCTGTTACTTGGAAGGTATGGAGCATGCCGAGAAACATATGGGCTGGTCCGCACGTTCTGGCAAAGTGGTGCTGCGCATCGCTTTGCAGCGTTTGAAACGTCATTTTGATGAAGCGGGATATTCCAACCTAATTGGGTAATTTATCGTCGCTGGCGCGCGACGACTGACAGGTCGTAACCTGTCCAATGCAAAAGGCCCCCGCAGTCCGCGAGGGCCTTTTGTCTAAGTTTGCTTTGGCCTTTTGAAGGTGTTTCTTACGAGGCGTCGATTTCATCCAGTGCGCCGCGCACTCCTGCCTCATACCCAGGATGAACTTTCCCAAGCACAGCAAACCAGCGTTCGCGCACGGATGCAGAACACGGCGCCATTGCGCCAGCCATGGTCATATGCAACCGCGAACGTTCAGCATCGTCGATCACTTCGGCGTAGAGTTTGCGTGGCTGAACGTAATCGGCGTCCTCCATCTCGACCACATACTTGTCCGCATCCCCCGATATTTTCAGGGGTGGCTCGGCGACGCTTGGGTCGGCGACAGCACTTTGTTCGTACTGGTTGGGTTCGTAATAGGCATCGATGTGACCTGTGTTGCGCTCCATGAAATTCATTGGGCCGTCTTTGTGATAGTGGTGCACAGGGCTTTTGGGGGCATTGGCGGGCAGGGCCTCGTAATGCGTGCCTAGGCGATACCGATGGGCGTCAGCATATGAAAACACGCGCGCTTGCAACATTTTGTCAGGGCTAAACCCAATGCCTGGGATTTTGTTGGACGGAGAATAAGCGGCGTTTTCAATCATCTGGAAATAGTTGTCTGGGTTCTTGTTGAATTCCAGCATGCCAACAGGGATCAATGGAAAGTCGTCATGTGGCCAGACTTTGGTCAAGTCGAACGGATTGAAGTCCTGATGCTCTGCATCTTCTTCGTTCATGACTTGAATGTTAAGTTCCCACTTCGGGAAATTTCCCGCTTCGATCGCCCCAAACAGATCCTCTTGATAGCTTTCGCGCGTCTTGGCAATCAGCGCTTCGGCTTCTTCGTTCATGTAGTTTTTGATGCCCTGTTGGTTGCGGAAATGGAACTTCACCCAGACCCGCGTGCCATCTGCATTCCACATGGAATAGGTGTGCGATCCATATCCGTGCATATGCATTGGGTTCACTGGAATGCCGCGATCAGACATCAATATTGTGACTTGGTGCACGCATTCAGGATGGGCTGCCCAGAAATCGAACATGGCTTCGGGTGAACGTAGATTGCTTTTTGGGTGGCGTTTTTGGGTGCGAATAAAGTCGGGGAACTTAAAGGCATCACGGATGAAGAAGATCGGCGTGTTGTTCCCGACGACGTCCCAATTGCCTTCCTCTGTGTAGAATTTCACGGAGAATCCGCGCACATCGCGTTCCGCATCGGCTGCACCCAGTTCTCCTGCCACAGTGGACCAGCGTGAAAGGATGTCACAGGAATTACCGACCTTTGAAAAGAGTTTGGCGGTTGTGAGATGCGAAATGTCGTGGGTCACTGTAAATGTGCCCTGTGCGCCCCAACCTTTGGCATGAACGACCCGTTCTGGGATGCGTTCCCTGTTTTGGTGGGCCAGCTTTTCGATCAGCTGATAATCATCCAGTAAAACTGGGCCGCGTGGACCCGCCGTTTTCGAGGTATCATTGTGGGTAACGGGTGCACCGGCGGTGGTTGTCAGGCGTTTTGACATTGTATCCTCCTCAAGACATTTTCATCTAAGTCCACCTTAGGCTGATGCTTGAATTAATAGAAATTGTAACTTTTGCCTTTTGCTATTACTTTATCTAATGCAAAGTTGGAAAGGACGTGCGCAATGCTTTCTTTGAAACAGTTGACTTACTTTGTCGCCTTGGCCGAAACGCGATCTTTTTCTAAGGCTGCAGCCCGAGTGCATGTCACGCAGCCTGCCTTGTCTGTGCAGATCAAAGACATGGAACAGTTTCTTGGCGTGCAATTGGTTGAACGCCTTCCGCGAGACATTCGTTTGACACCTGCCGGTCAAATTGCCTTGGAAAAGGCGGCCCAAATACTCGATCTAACACGAGACCTTGAGGCAAATGTCCGTTTGCAAAAAGGTCTTGCTGGGCGTTTAACACTTGGGGTTATTCCCACAATTGCGCCGTACCTTTTGCCGCACGCCCTGACGCGCATTAAGGCTGCACAGCTTGATTTGGACATGCGCGTGCGCGAAGCGCAGACTGCGGAGCTTCTTTCGGATGTATCGTCAGGTCGGCTCGACGCTGCAATTATTGCGTTGCCCTACGATTTGCACGGTCTGGTGGCTGAACCACTTTTTACCGATCGCTTTTTTCTAGCAGGGTCATCTGCGCGGATTGACCGGCTTAACAGCAAAACCGCACCGCCGAGGCCGTCTGATATCCCGCCCGATGCTTTGCTTTTGTTGGACGAAGGGCATTGCCTTGCAGATCAGGCCCTTGTTGTTTGCGGTCTGACACGTGGACGTCAAACAGTCGATCTTGGCGCGTCTTCATTGGCCACCTTGTGTGGACTGGTCGCGCAAGGGTTTGGGTTGACGTTCGTCCCTGAAATTGCGGCCGCGGCAGAGCAGGCGGCCAGCCCCGACATGGCGCTTATGCGTTTCCCCGATCCTCAACCAGAGCGAACGATTGCGCTGGTACGGCGCAAAAGCACCTTATCGTCTGCGTGGTTTACAGATCTCGCCGCGCTGCTTGTCGATGCGGGCGATGTGCTTATGCGGTCCTCACGCGAAAAAGGGTAGGTGCGCAAACGGGCTCGATGTGCACGCCATAAAAAAGGCCTGCACTCTTGCGAGGCAGGCCTGATGTTCTTTTGGAATCAAGTCCGCTTATTCAGCAGCAACGTCCTTGGACGCATTTGCCAAGTAGCCCAAAACAGTTTCAGGGGAAGACACGCCATATGGGTCTTCGCCGTGGTTGTCGGACAGACCTGGCTCTTCGAACCACGCTTCGATAACGCCGTTGTTTACTACAGCCGCGTAGCGCCATGAGCGTACACCAAAGCCAAGGTTGTCTTTGTGCACGAGCATGCCCATGCGACGAGTGAATTCGCCAGATCCATCAGGGATCACGCCAACGTTTTTAAGGTCTTGGGACTGCGCCCATTTGTTCATCACAAAGCTGTCGTTTACGGACATGCAGTAAATCGCGTCGATGCCTTGGGCTTGGAAATCAGCAAAACCGTTTTCAAAACCTGGCAATTGGTATGTGGAACATGTCGGTGTGAAAGCACCTGGAAGTGAGAACAGCACAACGCGTTTGCCTGCGAAGTAGTCGTCTGTTGTTTTGTCTTCCCATTTGAACGGGTTGTCGCCGCCAATGGATTCGTCGCGGACGCGTGTTTTGAACGTTACGTTCGGCAGTTTATGTCCAGCTTGCATATCATCACTCCTAATGGGTCTCTTGCGATTTCTCGCAGATTCAAATGTCATTCTCGCGATATCTAGAACGATTCTAGTTTGTGTTCAATCGCTGGAAATGGACAAAATGAAGCAGAGTGTTCGGGCAGGGGCTTGGGATCAAAAAAGAGGCATCAAGTGACACAAAAAAGGCCAAACTCAAATGAAATTGGCCAAAATAGTCACTTGTTTTAAATCGGTTAGGTCTCCGCGTGGGGCAAACCCTCAGCATGAAGGACGCCAGCCCAGCCATTGCCTGCACAAGGTGCCGCGGTTTGTATTTCAAATTTTGCGCAGCCACGGCCGCGTCGTGCAATGAGCAGGGAACATGGCAGCAATGCCACGTATCCACTTGCCCCGAGGTCTGGCTCGGCTATAACCTAGAAAATCTGTTTCTGTATGGGGAAAATTCCGTGCGCGATCTTAAAATTCCGGCCCAGCGACACCCAGAAAAGCAAAAGCGCCCCGACAATGCGCAGCCACGCAAACCCGATTGGATCCGCGTGAAGGCCCCCACATCTGCGGGCTACCAAGAAACACGCAACATCATGCGTGAAAACAAACTGGTCACTGTGTGCGAAGAAGCGGGTTGTCCAAACGTTGGCGAATGTTGGTCACAAGGCCATGCCACGATGATGATCATGGGCGAAGTTTGTACGCGGGCTTGTACCTTCTGTAACATCGCCACAGGCAAGCCGCCTGAAGATTTGGATGTGTTCGAACCCGGTCGCGTGGCGGACGCTGTTGCAAAACTCGGTCTCAACCACGTAGTGATCACCTCTGTGGACCGCGACGACATTGAAGACGGCGGGGCAGAGCATTTCGCCATGACCATCCGCGCCATTCGCAAGAAGTCCCCGTCGACCACGATCGAAATTCTCACGCCAGATTTCATCCGCTGTGATCCGAAGGTCTTGGAAGTCGTCGTGGAAGCGCGCCCTGATGTGTTCAACCACAACTTAGAGACTGTGCCGGGCCTGTACCCAGAAGTGCGCCCCGGTGCGCGGTATTTCCATTCTTTGCGCTTGCTTCAGCGCGTGAAAGAGCTTGATCCAACCATGTTTACCAAATCAGGCATCATGGTGGGCTTGGGCGAAGACAAGCAATCCGTTACTCAAGTGATGGAAGACATGCGCGCCGCCGACATCGATTTCTTGACCATCGGGCAATATTTGCAGCCAACGCCGAAACACCACGCGGTGGATCGCTTTGTGACGCCCGAAGAGTTCAAAACCTACGAAAAAACCGCCTTTAACAAGGGCTTCTTGATGGTCTCTGCCACGCCTTTGACGCGGTCAAGCTATCACGCTGGCGATGATTTTGCGCGTTTGCGTGAGGCGCGCCTCAAAAAACTCGGTACGGTGTAAGCGTCTACACCATCTCATGTAAAACCGGCGGGGCAGCTCGCCGGTTTTCTTTTGTCTTGATCATGCCACGTCGCCCGTGACACAAGCCCATTTCACCGACCTATTATTGTCGAGGCCCACATGACCCAAGCGACTTTTGATATTTTCCTCTCCACCGTGCCCGGATTGGAGCACGTGTTGCTTGAGGAAGTGATCGAGGCTGGGTTCCAAAATCCTGTGGCCTCTGGCGGTGGTGTCACCATTCATGGCAATTGGTCCGATGTCTGGCGCGCCAATCTGGCCCTGCGCGGGCCTTCTAAGGTTCTTGCCCGTATCGGCGAATTCCGCGCCTTTCACTTGGCGCAACTTGATAAGCGCGCGCGTAAATTCCCTTGGGGCGATATTCTGGGGCAGGCGGTTCTCGATGAAGAGCTGTCCGTCAAGGTCGAGGTCAACACCAACAAAAAATCCAAAATCTATCATGCCGGTGCCGCTGTTGAACGCATTGAACGCGCCATTCATGAAGAATTCGGTGCGAAAATCGCCGATGGGCTGGAAGACGCTGACATCGTCATCAAGGTGCGCATCGACGACAACAACGTCATTTTCTCTATCGATACCTCCGGCGAAGGCCTGCACAAACGTGGTCACAAACAGGCCATGGGCAAAGCGCCGATGCGTGAAACCATGGCGGCACTTGCACTGCGGGCTTGTGGCTATACGGGAAACGAGCCTGTGCTAGACCCCATGTGTGGCTCTGGCACGTTTTTGATTGAAGCCGCTGAAATATCACGTAATTTCATGGCGGGACGTGCGCGCAAATTCGCGTTCGAGGCGCTGGCAAGCTATGATTCCGACGCCGTGCGACGCCTGCGCGATGACTGGAAAATCCGCGACAGCGATCAGCTATTTTACGGTTCAGACCGCAATGTGAATGTGATCGGCTTTGCCAAAGACAACGCCACGCGGGCAGGGGTCGCGAACCTCTGTCAGTTCACCCCCACACAGGTCTCCAGCCTTGAGCGCCCTGATGGTCCCGCTGGGTTGGTCATCGTCAACCCGCCCTACGGCGCGCGGATCGGCAAGAAAAAAGACCTCTTTGCGCTGTACGGATCCTTCGGCGATGTGATGCGCGAAAAGTTCAAAGGCTGGCGCGTCGGCATGATCACCTCAGACACACAATTGGCCGAAGCGACCAAATTGCCGTGGAAACCGACCGAAGCACCGATTGCCCATGGTGGCTTGAAAGTGAAGCTGTTCCAAACGGACGCCCTGCGCTAGCGCGGCGGCACTATTTGGTGCCGTGATGCGCTTTCATCATGGTTTCATGCACCGCCACCATGCCGCGCGCGGCCAAGTCAGAAACCTCGCCCGCATGTATTTGCAAGGCTTCGACCATCGCGGCATCGTCCGACGTTTGCACAACAATCACGCCAGTTTCGGTGAATTCGATCTCGGTGGTGATCAGCTCTGGTTTCGCAAACAGCAAATCCAGCGTCGGGCTTTGAATGGGAATGCGCGGATCAAACCCGTCTTCGACACGGTTGATCATCGATGCCACATGGTTGACGATCGCGTCTCGCAACACCTCATCCTCGGCCTCAGTCACCGTGCGGATGCCATTCGGTAGGTTTTCGACGGTGCGGGTGATGCCTTGGTGGTTGATGAACAGTTCTTTGAGGGCGTCGACCTCATCGTCCGTGGTGTTTTCCCCAATAAGCCCCGGCATGTTTACCTCATCATGTATCAAGGCGCCGTTTGCATCTGTTGCATGGTGGTGCATTGCAGAATGGGTCTGCGCGAGGGCAGGCAAGGCTGTGAGGCTGAAGATCGCAGCCATGGCAATGGTCTTAGGGTGCATCAGATGTCCTTTATGTCGTTGCCAAGCAGTGTAGCCGCTTCAGTCGCGCGGCGATACACGTTTTAAATACTGCGCGACCGCTTGCCGATCCTCGGCGCCTAATTTGGAAAAATTATCAATAACATGCGCCATATGCCCACCTGCGGAATCAAATTCAGGCGTGAAGCCGCTTTCCAAATAATAGGCGATGTCTTCCAAGCTCCAGGTCAACGTACCAGGTGTGATGTTGGGGATCATACCTTTGCCAGACGGGTTGGGCGCACCCGCCAGCCATTTCGCTGTGTCCATGCCGCCCAAAGCGGTGCGCGGGGTGTGGCATTCACCACAATGCGCCAACGCTTCGACCAAGTAGCGACCCTTGAGGTCTTCGGGCGTCATGTTTGGATCTGTCACCACCCAATCGCCCGCGCTGCTGCCATAGAGCAATTTCCAACCGCCAAGCGTTCTGCGGATGTTGAACGGAAACCCAACATCATGTGGTTTGTTTGGGGTCTGCGAGGCAGGCAACGTCATCATATAGGCGTGCAACGAAATCACGTCGGCAGGGTCCATTTTCGCGAAAGACGTGTAGGGAAAGGCGGGATAGTAGTGTTCGCCATCTGGTGACGTGCCGTGCAACATGGCATTGGCAAGATCGGTCTCGTTCCAATCCCCGATGCCATGCGTCGGATCAGAGGAAATATTGGGGGCATAAAAAGTCCCAAAGGCTGTTTCAAACGCCATGCCGCCAGACAGGGTTTCCCCGTTGCCATCCTCACCCGCATGACAGGACGCACATCCGCCTGCGGTATACACATAAGCGCCGCGATCAAGATCTGGCACAATGCCTGCCAAGACCTCTGGCGCAATCTGACGGGGCGCAGTGAGAACCCATCCGACAGCCGCCCCAAGAATGACTGTTCCAAGACCATAGATCGCGATTTTTTTCATGGAGCCTCTCGAATTTTAAAATACAATTTCAGGACGTGTTGGGCAGCTAGCGGGGCAGGCCGTGACGGTTCATGCGCTCAAGTTGCATCCACTCCGGAACGCCGATGGTTTTCTCAATGCCCACCAGTATCAAGCAAATCAGGATTACCCCAAGCACCAGCTTGACCCGGCCCGCAGATGGGGGATGTTTAGCCCAACGTTTGGCGCGCATCAGCCAGAGCAAATTCATAATCTACACCTTTGCGGATTCGTCATCTTCGAACACAACTGAGCCAATAAAGGGCAGGTTGCGGTTGGCTTGCGCGAAATCAATACCGTATCCGACGACAAAGGCATCTGGAATTTCGAACCCAGTCCAAGTGGCTTTGAACTCAACCTCGCGGCGCACCGGTTTGTCGAGCAATGCGATGGTTTCGATTTTGCGCGGATGGCGTGATCGCAAAAGCTCCATCACGGATGTCATCGTGTGGCCTGTGTCGACAATGTCTTCAACGACCAAAACGTCACGACCTTCAATGTCGCCGCGTAGGTCTTTGAATATTTTCACATTTCTAGAGCTTTCCATGGCGTCTCCGTAAGAAGAGACCTCCAGAAAATCCACCTCAACGTTCATGTCTAATTCGCGCACCAAATCGGCAATGAACACAAAAGAGCCGCGCAAGAGGCCAATCACCACCAGCTTTTCAGTATCGCAATACTCTTTGCGAATGGTGAGCGCTAAGTCTTCGATCCGCGCCGCGATGGTCTTGGCCGAAATCATGACATCAATATGGTAGGGGCGCTGCGTCATGGTATCCTCTTGCATTTTTGTCGCTTAGGTAAGACATATCACCGTGAAATAATTAGACCAGTGATCATGCCGACGCACCAAGAAACAAAAACAATGCCCTACACCGCGCAACAGATGTACGATCTGGTGGCGGATGTTCAAAGTTACCCAAAGTTCCTGCCTTGGAATGCGGCTGCACGTATCAGATCGCGTGACCAGTTTGACGATCACGAGGTCATGTTGGCCGATTTGGTGATTTCGTTCAAAGTCTTTCGCGAGAAATTTGGCTCGAAAGTCGTGTTGTGGCCGGAACAGATGAAAATCGACACAGATTATCTGGACGGACCGTTCAAGTACCTCAAAAGCTGGTGGCAGTTTCGCGACCTAGAAACAGGAGGCTGTGAGGTTGAATTCTTCGTTGATTTCGAATTCAAGAACGCGATTTTGCAGTCGGTTATTGGCATGGTGTTCAATGAGGCGATGCAGCGTGTTGTGCGCGCGTTTGAACGGCGCGCCGCAGAACTTTACGCGTAATCAAACGCTCAGTTGTAAATCGAATGCGTTCGCGCATGAAAAAAGGCGGGTCGAAACCCGCCTTTTTCGTCATCCAATGATCGTTATTACGAGTTGTGGTCGTAAGCGCTTTCGCCGTGTTGCGCCAAATCCAAACCAAGTTGTTCGGTTTCCGCATCCACGCGCAGCGGTGTGACCAAGGCGCAGAGTTTGACCAAAATCACAGTCACCACAAGGGTGAACACGCCAACGATGCCAAGCGCACCAAGCTGTGCAACAGCGTTCGCGCCATCGGCAAAGAAGATGATCATGATTGTGCCGAAGATACCACCTACACCGTGAACCGCGAAGACGTCCAATGTGTCGTCGATTTTCAATGTGTTGCGGATCAAGTTGACCATTTCTTGGCACATGATACCGGCAACAGAACCGATCACCAAGGCTTCAACTGGGCCAACAAATCCAGACGCTGGTGTGATCGAGGCAAGACCTGCGATCGTACCTGTGACGATCCCCACAAGAGAGGCTTTGCCATATTTGATCTTTTCCCAAAGCGCCCACGTCATAGAAGCCGCAGCAGCGGAAATATGCGTCACTGTGATGGCCATAGCCGCGCCACCATCTGCCGCCAATTGTGATCCGCCATTAAAGCCGAACCAGCCGACCCAAAGCATAGATGCACCAATCATCACATAACCAGGGTTGTGTGGCGGTTTGTTGTCTACTTTGCGGCGACCCAACATGACGGCGATGACCAAAGCTGCGATACCGGCTGTTTCGTGCACGACGATGCCGCCCGCGAAATCCATCGTGCCGGTTTCGCCAAAAATGCCGCCGTCAGCCAAAAAGCCGCCGCCCCAAATCCAGTGGGTCACAGGCGCGTAGCAAATTAACATCCACAAGGATGAGAACAACAGAACGAAACCAAAATTGATCCGCTCAACATAGGCGCCAACAATCAAAGCAGGGGTGATGATCGCAAAGGTCATCTGAAAGGCAAAGAACAAAACCTCGGGAAGGGTGCCTGATACAGACGTTGCATCAACGCCAGACAGGAACATTTTGCCAAGCCCACCCCAAAGTGGTCCGCCGTCGCCAAAGGCGATGCTGTAGCCAAAGGCCAGCCACAAGATGCTCATCACACAGGCGATGGCATAGACATGCATGAAGACGCTCAAGACGTTGCGCGCGCGTACAAGCCCGCCGTAAAACA
Source organism: Pacificibacter sp. (assembly GCF_039769035.1). Taxonomy (NCBI): domain Bacteria; kingdom Pseudomonadati; phylum Pseudomonadota; class Alphaproteobacteria; order Rhodobacterales; family Roseobacteraceae; genus Pacificibacter; species Pacificibacter sp. The sequence goes on along the minus strand of NZ_JBDMZG010000031.1, from coordinate 6,471 downwards.
ATGCCAAGCCTGGCAATGACATGAATAGGACCAGTGCAGTTGCAACCATGATCCACGCGGTATCGGCTCCGACCATTTTCCCCTCCTAAGGATATTTTTTACGCATTAGCGGCGCGTAAAGCGGCTTTGTGCCGATGAGGAAAGGGGCAAGGGGGCTATTTTGATGCCTAAATTTGAAGCAATTGCACAAGTGGTGCATTTATGGGCGTCATTTAGCGCAGTGGTATAAAAATTAGGCAAAATGAAAAGATTGCCTGAATTTACCGTTTTAACCGCTCTTGGAGCCACGTCAGCGCGGTTTCAACCGTCGCCCTGCGCACATGCGCGCGCCCAAGCGGGCCGAACTCTACGGTCTGGGTAGCTGTGGCGTATCCGTCCTGTGCCAGTCCAAAGCAGACGCGTCCTTCTGGCTTGAAATCGGATCCACCTGGTCCCGCAATACCTGTCACCGAGACTGTGATCTGTGCATTTGATCGATCAAGCGCACCCTGCGCCATCTGCGCTGCGACCTGTTCTGAAACAGCGCCGTGGGTGTCCAAAGTCTTTGGCGTCACGCCAAGCATTTCCATCTTCGCGTCATTGGAATAGGTGATGAAACCGCGATCTACCACGTCAGATGAGCCAGCTATTTCGGTCAATGTTGCACCAATCAACCCGCCGGTGCAGCTTTCTGCCGTGGCAATTTTAAGCCCCTTGGCGCGCGCCAAGTGCAATACGTCGGTGGCCAAGGGGGTTAAATCGGTCATTACATCAAAAACCCATGCGCGAGGCCTGCCAAAATAACCACGCAGACGGCAGCCATAAGACCCGCAATCACATCATCAAGCATAACGCCAATCGCGTCGCCACGCCGATCAGCCTTGCCAACAGGGCCAGGCTTCCAGATGTCGAACAGTCGGAACAAGATGAAGCCGGCCAAGTATCCCGGCCATAAAGCGGCACTGCTCTCACCCATCATCTGCGCGCCAATTGCCACGGGCCACAGGGCAATCCATTGGCCGGCCACTTCGTCGATGACAATCTCTGACGGGTCATGTTCATCCGTGCCCGGTGTCGCACCGGCTGTGACGACCTGCGTGGCCCATAAGCCTGCGATACATACCACAACGGTGGCGAAGGCGCCCAATCCAAAGCCGCCCCATTCGGTGATGGCCCAAAACAACGGCACCGCCGCAGCTGATCCCCATGTGCCTGGCGCAGGTTTCAGATAGCCAACGCGTGCAAGCGTTGCGATGATTTCTGCAAGTTCTTTCATGGTCCGTCCTTAGCGTTTGATCAAGGTGGCCGTAGCGATTGAGGCGATGCCTTCTTCGCGTCCAGTAAATCCGAGCCGTTCTGAAGTGGTGGCTTTGACGGACACGCGGTCCACCTCTACCGACATTATATCTGCCAAAGCGGCGCGCATCGCAGCTGCCTGCGGGCCGATTTTGGGGTGTTCGCATACCAATGTGACATCGCAGTTGCCAAGCTCAAACCCTTTTGAGCGTGCCAATGCAATCGCATGACGCAAAAAGATGTCGCTGGCAGCGCCTTTCCATTGCATGTCTGAGGGCGGGAAATGCTGACCAATGTCGCCTTCCGCCAATGCGCCGTAAATCGCGTCTGTCAGCGCGTGCATGCCAACATCAGCATCAGAGTGTCCCTGTAAGCATCTGTTATGCGGTACCTTTACGCCGCAAAGCCAAACGTGATCGCCCGCGCCAAAACGGTGCACGTCATAGCCATTTCCAAGACGTATATCCATTGGGCCACTGTCCTTTTTGTTTTTGTCTCGCACCGATAGAACATCTTCGGCGCGTTTGAAATCATGTGCATGCGTGATTTTGAAGTTGTCTTCGTGACCCTCGCAGATGGCAACGGAAACTCCCGCCGCGCGCGCCACTTCCACATCATCATTTGCTGCGCCTTGAAACGCGGCGTGTGCTGACAAGATGGTCTCGAAATCAAAGCCTTGCGGCGTTTGCGCGCGCCAAATGCCTGCGCGATCTTGCGTGCCGTCTACGTGGTCAGTCCCGCGCCACAGGGCGTCCGTGACTGCAAGGGCTGGGGCTGCGCCAGCATGGGTCTTGAGTGCATCCAGTACATTTTCGATCACCGATGCGGGCACCAAAGCGCGCGCAGCATCGTGGATCAAAACCTGCGTCACGCCAGAGCCCTGCAATGCTTCCAAACCAAGGCGCACGGAATCTGACCGCGAAGCGCCACCAGTGATACAGATTACATCGTCTAATTGGCTTGCGAGTTCGGTGTCGTCTGCGTGATGAACAATGGCGATGGAGTCGACGAAAGGGCGAAAGGCCGCAATTGTATGGTCAATCACCCGAGGGCACGCGGGATCTGCGCCAAGGGAGCGCCATTGTTTTGGAGTATCCCCACCTGCGCGGGTGCCGCGACCAGCGGCGACGATCAAAGCTGTCACTGTCATAAAGCGTGAATAATCTGTGCAGTGGGTCATGGCAATGGGCAGTGAATAGGGGTGGTTTGTCTAAAAATTAGGCAAATGATGATTTTAGCCCTTTTTTTGCGCGCAATCCTTTGCGACTCTCTGCGGAGCCAGATACCCAGTATAGATATGCACAAGGATTAAGCGCTTGCCCGTTCATTTGGCAGACATAACTCTAGACCCACCGATTTTTCTCGCGCCGATGGCAGGAATCACGGATTTGCCGTTTCGCGATCTGGTGGCGTCTTTCGGTGCAGGCCTTGTTGTGTCTGAAATGGTGGCGAGCCACGACATGTTAAATGCGCGTGCTGGGTCGCGCGAAAAAGCCGAACTGGGCTTTGGCGTTGAAAACACAGCCGTACAGCTTGCCGGACGAGAAGCACATTGGATGGGCGAGGCGGCGAAAATGGTCGCGGCCAACGGCGCGCGGATCATCGACATCAATATGGGCTGCCCTGCGAAGAAGGTGGTGAGTGGCTATTCTGGCTCTGCCTTGATGCGCGATTTGGATCATGCGCTCACCTTGATCGAAGCAGTGGTTGCCGCTGTCGACATCCCCGTCACGTTGAAAACACGCTTGGGCTGGGACGATGCGCTATTAAACGCGCCAGAGCTCGCACGCCGCGCAGAAGCCGCAGGCATTCAAATGATCACCATTCATGGCCGCACCCGCTGCCAAATGTACAAAGGCAGCGCAGATTGGGCGGCTATTCGTGGCGTCAAAGATGCCGTTAACATTCCAGTGATTGCCAATGGCGACATTGTCAGCACGCAAGACGCTAAAGATGCGCTCGAACAATCAGGGGCGGATGGCGTCATGATTGGACGGGGCGCACAAGGCAAACCTTGGCTTTTGGCGCAGGTCGCAGCCAACATCACCGGCATGCCCGCACCCATTGAACCCGACGGAGACGCTTTCGCCGATATGGTCGCCACGCATTTTGAAGCAGGCCTGTCATTTTATGGCGCCGAACTGGGCGGGCGTGTGATGCGCAAACATCTTGGCTGGTACATGGACACGGCCCAAACGCCCAAAGCACACCGCAAAGAAATTTTAACCCTCAAAGATCCGCGCAAAGTGTTCGATCACTTGCCTCAAGCTTTGGCACAAAAAGGAAAAGCCGCATGAGCGCGACTTCATTTGAATCGCTGTGGCCATCGCTGCCAGTGCCGTCCGTGATCGTATCGGATGACGACAAAATTTGCGAAATCAACTCTTCTGCTGAAGGGTTCCTCAATATGTCGGCCAAATCCATTCGCAACGTGCCGGTGTTTGACAAATTGGCCATTGATGCGCCGCTCGAAGAAGCGTTTGAACGGGTGCGCCGCGATGATGCGCCAATGTTTATCAACAATGTTGATGTCTCAGGTGGCAATGCCGCCCCAGTCCCATGCAACATCCAAATCGCGCCCTTGTCAGGCAAGCCTGGCTGGGTGTTGTTGCTGATGGAACCGCGCCAAATTGCTGATCGTCTGGGGCGTTCGCTGTCTGCCAAATCGTCTGCGCGCTCTGCCATCGGTATGGCCGAAATGCTGGCCCATGAGATTAAAAACCCGCTCGCAGGGATCACAGGGGCCGCGCAATTGCTGTCCATGGGGATTTCACCGGAAGACCAAGAATTGACGGATTTGATCGTCGAAGAAAGCCGCAGGATTGTGGCCCTTCTTGAGCAAGTCGAACAGTTCGGCAATCTGCGTCCACCGGCAAAGCGCCCAATCAATGTCCACGACTTGATCGACCGCGCGCGCAAGTCTGCGCAATTGTCATACGGTGCCTCGATGAAGTTCATCGAAGAGTTTGACCCGTCTTTGCCACCTACTTTTGTTGATGGCGACCAGTTGATGCAGGTGTTTTTGAACCTGTTTAAAAACGCCTCGGAAGCCGCCGATAAGAACGGTGGCGTTATCCGTATTCGTACCTTTTACGACCTGTCGTTGCGGTTGCGCCGCAAAGATGGATCGGGGGGATCTTTGCCCTTGCAGGTCGAAATTGTCGACGATGGCCCTGGTTTGCCGCCAGAAATTTCCAGCGATATTTTCGAACCCTTTGTTTCGGGGCGCGAAAATGGAACGGGCCTTGGGCTCGCTCTGGTTTCTAAAATCATTTCGGATCATGAAGGTTGGATTTCTGTGGATTCAGTTCCCGGAAAAACCGTGTTCCGTATCTCACTTCCGGTGGCCCCTAAGGATCAATCTTAGGTGCTGGCGATAGATTATTACCCAAGGGCTCAAGTGAAGAGCCGCCGTGTTTTGGCGACATGGACTGTTAAGGAGAGTTAAAATGGATGGCACTATTCTGGTCGCAGATGACGACCGCACAATCCGCACGGTGTTGACGCAGGCTTTGACGCGCGCGGGATGTAAAGTGCATGCGACGTCTTCTTTGGTGACATTGATGCGCTGGGTGGAAGAGGGAAAAGGCGATCTGGTGATCTCTGATGTGATGATGCCGGACGGAAACGGGCTAGAAGCTTTGCCGGAGATTGCAAAAATTCGTCCTGGTTTGCCGGTGATCGTGATCTCTGCGCAAAATACCATCATGACTGCCATTCAGGCGGCTGAAGCCGAAGCCTTTGATTACTTGCCCAAGCCGTTTGATTTGCCAGATCTGATGAAGCGTGCAGCCAAAGCCTTGGAAGTGAAACGCCGCGCCAATCCTGCTCCGTCCAATGCCAAAGCCCCCAGCGAGATCCAAGAAGACCTGCCATTGGTGGGGCGCACGCCTGCGATGCAAAGCCTGTATCGTCTTGTGGCCCGCGTGATGAACACCGATTTGCCGGTTTTGATCACTGGTGAAAGTGGCACAGGCAAATCCTTGATCGCCCGCGCCATTCACGATTTTTCCGATCGCCGGTCTTTGCCGCTTGTTGTGGTGACTACGACGGATTTGGAGACCATGGAAGGCCCTGCGTCGGTGATTTCGCGCGCCAAGAACGGCTCTATTTTGTTTGATGAGGTCGGGGATCTTGATGAAGAAGCGCAAGCGCGCATCGTGCGGATGCTTGACAGTTTCACCGACCATTCGCCACGGATTATGGCCACATCTCAGGCCGATCTAAGTGCCAAGATGGAAAGCGGTGCGTTTCGTCAGGACCTGTTCTACCGTTTGGGAGGCGTGACATTGTCAGTGCCAAGTCTGCGCGAGCGTGTGGACGATATTCCGCTGTTGGCAGAGTATTTCTTTGGCAAAGCAGATCGCGATGGCATGCCGCTGCGCCGCTTTACGTCAGAGGCGACCGAGCTTGTGCGCGCTTACAGCTGGCCTGGAAACGTGCGGCAGCTTGAAAACACGATCCGTCGGTTGATTGTGACGTCGCCAGAAGACGAGATCACCCGTGCGGAAGTTGAAATCGTTCTGGGCAACCAGCCTGCGATTGAACCGCTGCAAGGGGGCGGGGACGGTGAAAAATTGTCTGCCGCTGTCAACAAGCACCTGCGTCGTTACTTTGATTTGCATGGCGGTGTTTTGCCATCTCCCGGCCTTTATCAGCGAATTTTGAAGGAAGTTGAGGGCCCATTGATCGAAATCGCATTGGATGCCGTTGGCGGAAATCAGGCTAAATGTGCCGATTTGCTCGGCATCAATCGCAATACCTTGCGCAAAAAGATCAATGACCTCGATATTCAGGTGACACGCCGTCGCAAATTGATGTAAAACCGCCACAGTCGTGTTGATTTGGACGCAGTGACAGAATCGTCACATATTTTTGCGGCTTGAAATACGCGGCGCGTGCAGATGGTTTTGCACGGTGGAAAGTCAATTTGGGGATGGTTTTGCGCAAGCCCATCGCGAAAACGAGCTTGAATAAGCTAATGCGGCTCCGCCGTATTCGTCGCTTCCAAAATGGGGCGACCATTGCGCTGTTTGTGCTCGGTCCATTGCTAGCTGTGTTGACCTTTGCCGTGGTGGGGCCGCTCAATCAAAGTGGTGGCGCGGGCGGACTGCGGGCCGTTTTGTTGGCGGATTTGGTCTATGTGCTGGTTCTTGCTGGGCTAGTGGCACAGCGCGTCGTCAAAATGATTGGCGC
>NZ_JBDMZG010000183.1:0-2779 GCF_039769035.1 Pacificibacter sp. | reverse complement strand
GGTTACGCAGCTGTTTTCCTGTTGGGGGTGTATGGTTCGCTCAAGGCGCTACGCAGGCTGGGTGTGGGGTTAGGTTGATTGTACAGCCCTAAATGAATGCCACTTCTACTCACGAGACAATTTCAAGCTCAATCGAAGCGCAGCTCTTACTGAGTGGCGCCAACTATTGAGCGCATAGATTCAGGCTGCGCTAGCAATCTGATGCGAGTTCTCATTCGTCTGACAGCACCTGTTAATTCGTTAATTCTTTGATCATAGTTTTTCCCTCTGAGGCCGCAACACGGGTCGCGCTGCCCCCATTTTTGATCGTCTCACGAAGGGCATCGCGTTGTGCCGATGCCTCTTTATACGCTTTTTCTTTAACTGGGCCGTATCCACGGATGTCTTGTGGCAGCGTTAATAGACGTGAAATCTGTGGATCAACATTTTTGCCAGCCATGGATTCGGCCAAATCAAGATCCGCTTCAACCAGCGTGATCAAATCCCGCTCGATCTTGCGATCAGCACCGTAACCAAAGGGGTCCGCCCAAGTGCCACGCAGCGCTTTGAAACGCGCGAGCACGCCAAACACTGGCAAAATCCAAGGCCCAAACTCGCGTTTCTTCGGACGCTTTGTCAAATCCTCACCTGGCAACATAGGCGGCGCAAGATTGAAGGCGATTTTGTAATCTCCTTCGAACGTCTGCTCCATATTTTCGCGGAAAGACGGATCGGCATACAGGCGCGCGACCTCGTATTCGTCTTTGTATGCCAAGACCGCCGCATAAGAGATCGCCGCTTGACGCAGTATGTCTGCGTTCCCGGATTTGGCCAAGCGCGCCAAACGAGTTGTGTAGCGTTTGGCAAGGCGTGCATTCTGAAATTTGGTCAAATGCGCGCTGCGGTGGGCGATTATTTCATCTGTCGTCAACTCGTTTTGCGGACGCGCAGTTGCGCCTGCAGGGCCAGCAGCTGATGTCACAGCCTCAGGGTCATGCGCCAGCAAACGCCCCCAGTTAAAGGCCGCGATATTTGCTTTAACGGCTACACCGTTCAGTATCACAGCTTGCTCAATCGCGTCGCGCCCGATGGGCACCAAACCCTGCTGCCACGCGTAGCCGAGCATCATCATATTGGTGCTGATGGCATCGCCTGTCAGCTGTGTGGCCAAGTCTGTGAAATTGATAAAATGGTCGCGATTGCGTACATTTTTTTCAACCAGCGTTTCCACTTCGGTTTTGCGGAAATCAAAGTCACGCAAGCGCACGAAGTCAGAGACAGGCGTCACTTTGGTGTTCAAAATTAACTGCGTGCGCTCAGGGTTGCACAGCACGATGCTTTCTTTTGAGGCCGTGACAACAGCGTCAGCGCCCAGCAAAAGATCTGCGCCGCCTGCTGCAATGCGCGGCGCGGCAACAGGACGATCAGGGCGTGAAATGCGAATGTGGCTGAGCACCGCGCCGCCTTTTTGCGCCAGACCCGCCATGTCGAGGATCATCGGCACTTTGCCTTCGATATGCGCGGCCATGCCCAGCAATGCCCCCAAGGTCAGAACGCCCGTGCCGCCCACGCCTGCAATGGACAGGTTCCATGCGCGGTCGATGTCGGGTAGGGTTGGCTCTGGCAAACTGGCTACATTCATGCCGCTCTTGGCCTTTCGTTTTTTTAGCTGGCCGTCGCGTACAGTGACGAAAGATGGACAGAAGCCCTTGGCACAAGAAAAGTCTTTGTTGCAGGCCGATTGGTTGACGCGGCGTTTGCGGCCCATTTCGGTTTCTTCGGGTTCAATCGCGATACAGTTTGATTTCTCTGAACAATCGCCACAGCCTTCACAGACCGCTGGATTGATCCACAAACGAATGTCGGGATCTTCCATTTTGCCACGTTTGCGACGACGGCGTTTTTCGGCCGCGCAGGTCTGTTCAAACACGATCACAGTCGTTCCTGACATTTCGCGCATCTCGAGCATCACAGCGTCGATATCATCGCGGTGACGGATTTCGGTCTTAGGAGCCAGATCGGCAGGTTTGTAGACATCCGGTCTGTCGGACATCAAAACGATATGCGCCACACCTTCGTGATACATTTGGTGGGTGATCTGTTGCGGCGTAAGCATCCCGTCCACAGGTTGCCCGCCCGTCATCGCCACGGCGTCATTGTAGAGGATTTTGTAGGTGATATTGGCTTTGGCCGCCACGGATTGGCGCACCGCCAAATGACCAGAGTGGAAATAGGTACCATCGCCCAAGTTAACGAAACGGTGTTTCTCATCCGTAAAATTCCCGATGGCGGACCACGGCACGCCCTCTGCGCCCATTTGCGTAAAGGTATCGGTGCGGCGATCCATCCACTGCGCCATAAAGTGACAGCCGATGCCAGCCATCGCGCTGGAGCCTTCGGGCACGCGGGTTGAGGTGTTATGCGGACAGCCGGCGCAGTAATGCGGCAAACGGGTGACGGGGGGCAATACATCGCGGCCTTTGGCCTCTGCCGCTTTGATGATGTCAGCGCGCTTGCGGATATGCGCGGCTAAGCCCTCGGGCAGATCAAGGCGCAAGATACGCGCGGCCAAAGCTTCGGCAACGCTGCCAACAGTCAAGCCTTTGGATAGGGGCAACACAGCTTGGTCGTGTTCATCGAACTTTCCAACGATGCGCGGACGCACATTTGTGCGCCAGTTGAACAGCTGCTGTTTGATTTGGTTCTCAATAATTTCGCGGCGCTCTTCGACGATCAGCACCTCTTCCAACCCTTCGGAAAACGCGCGGATGCCTTGCGGCTCAAGCGGCCAAGGCATGCG
>NZ_JBDMZG010000182.1:0-3779 GCF_039769035.1 Pacificibacter sp. | reverse complement strand
GGGGTGACGCGGCGCTGCTCAGCTGGCCCCGTAAGCAAAGACCGAATGATAATAATCGCGCCAGCCGCATGCGCCAGCAGGCCAGCGAACAGCACGATATTGGCCGCTAAAGTCCAATAAGGCACCAAGGTCGCAGAGAACAAAAACATCGACGCGGTCATCGCAGACAACCCTGCCCGACCGGGTAGAATTTTGGCGTCATCCAAAAGCGCAGACGGCCTGCGCCAAATCTTGGCTTTATAGGCAATCCCCGCAAACACATACAAAAGACACACAGCGCCGAGCCACATTTCGCCAATCCATGACGGTGCCCCAAGCTGGGCCGCGGCCGCGCGCCACGCCAATCCAATACCAAACAAGCCTAGGATGGGTGGAAAAATCGCCAAAGGCGTCGCCCGCCACAACCCTTTAGGCGCTGCGTTAAACGGTTTGGGTTTCAGTCGCGGGTCGGGCGTTTTTGGAGCAGTGGTCATGGGCTTGCCTTACATATTACGACTTAGGAATATCACTCTGTGCAAGCACGCGCTAGGGCCTGTGGTCCTGCGGCCCTGCGTTGCGGTGTCACGGGGCTTCGCAGTACAGCCAATGAAAAAGGGCCACCCAAACGGCGGCCCTCTTCAAATTTTGATCCTGTATAAGCGCAAGGCTTACTTGCGCATGGACAGACCATCGGCAAACAGGTGCACTTTTTCTGGATTTGCTGTGAGGCTGATCTTATTGCCGCGCAAACCGTTGTGGATGCCCAAAAGCTTGGCCAAAACAGGCTCTTCGCCGCGCTCAGCTTTGAAGTACACCAAAGTGACCTCGCCTAAAGCTTCGGTGAAGTTCACCGTGCCGTTGACGATACCTGTGCCTTCAACCGTGGTGAAGTCTTCTGGACGCACACCAACATTGACCTTGCGGCCCTTGTCTGAGCTTTCCGTCGGAATAGAGGAGACCGCGATGCCGCCACCGTCCAGTGTCACAGTTGTCTGCGCGCCGGTTTCGGTGATTTCACCTGGGATCAAGTTCATCGCAGGCGAGCCGATGAACTGCGCTACGAATTCATTGTCTGGACGCTCGTACAGATCCAGCGGAGAGCCAACCTGTGCGATGCCTTTGTTGGCCAGAACCACGATGCGGTCCGCCAATGTCATGGCTTCAACTTGGTCGTGGGTCACGTAGACCATGGTGGAATTCGGCATGGATTCCTTGAGCTGCGCAATCTCGATGCGCGTGGCAACACGCAAGGCAGCATCCAAGTTGGAAAGCGGCTCATCAAAGAGGTACACTTTCGGGTCACGCACGATGGCACGGCCAATAGCGACACGTTGGCGTTGACCGCCAGACAGGGCTTTTGGCAGACGATCAAGATACTCATCGAGCTGCAAAATCTTCGCTGCTTTGTCCACGGCCTCATCGATTTCAGCCTTGGTTTTCTTGGCCAATTTCAAAGCAAACGCCATGTTATCTCGCACAGTCATGTGCGGGTACAAAGCGTAAGACTGGAACACCATCGCAATGCCGCGTTGGGCTGGCGGGGTGTCATTGACTCTGACGCCATCAATTTCAAAAGTGCCGCCTGAGATTTTCTCAAGTCCCGCAATCATCCGCAACAATGTGGATTTACCACAGCCAGATGGCCCAACAAAGACCACCAATTCACCGGTTTTGATATCAAGGTTGATGTTCTTAAGAACCTCAACTTTACCGCCGTAGGTTTTTGCGACATCGGTCAGTTTGAGTTCTGCCATTGTGTTCCCCTCCCTCTAAGTCAATTTGCGATGCAAAATGCAGGGCTGCCAAGGCCCCAGATTCAATTTCCCGCCAGCAGGTGCAGCGGAGTTCAAAGTTGTATCGATTACTTGCCAATCGCCGGTGGGCACATCGAGTGCCACAGTGTCGTCCGTCAGATTGAAAGCACAGTAGATTTCCTCTTCGGCGCCAGCCCGCGTAAAGATCAGGCAGCCGTCCGAAACGCTCATGGGGCTACAGGTCCCAGACTTAAGCGCATCATGGGACTGCCGCAGTGCAATCGCGCGGCGGTAATGATGAATGATCGAGTTCTCATCGGCCTCGGATTGCGCCACACTTAGTCCAAGATGGTCTGGGCTGACCGGCAACCATGTTTTGTCGCTGTCGGAAAATCCACCGTTTTGGTTGGACTTTTCCCACACCATCGGCGTGCGACAGCCATCACGACCTTTGAAGTCAGGCCAAAATTCGATGCCGTAAGGATCTTGTAGATCTTCAAACGCGACGTCGGCCTCTTGCAGGCCAAGCTCTTCGCCTTGATAAATACAAACCGACCCTTTGAGACACATCATCATCGTTGTGAACATGGACAAGGCGTCGCCGCTTAGGTTCCAACGTGTCGGATGGCGGACAACGTCATGATTGGAAAAGGCCCAACAGGCCCAGCCATCGCTGGCCACATCGTCGACTTTATCCATCACATCTTTGATGTATTGCGCGCACGGGCGATCGCCAGACAGCAATTCGAACGCATAGCACATGTGCATCAGCTCGTTGCCCGTCGTGTATTCGCCCAAAATTTCAAGGCCGCGCTGTGCGTCCCCTACCTCGCCCACGGCAGCCGCATTATACGGCTGCAGCACTGCACGCAGTTTGCGCAGGAAGGTCAGGTTCTCTGGTTGGTTTTTCGAATAGAGATGCTCTTGCCAGTTGTAAGGGTTTACAGCTGGCGCGATGGTTGAATTGCGCAGCTCAACCGGCAACACCGGATTGTCGCGCAACTCAGCATCATGCGTATAGAAGTTGATCGTGTCCAAGCGGAACCCGTCAACGCCCCGATCAAGCCAGAACTTGCAAACGTCCAAAAGGGCCTGTTGCACAGCTGGTTCGTGAAAGTTGAGATCCGGCTGTGAGGTCAGGAAGTTGTGCAGGTAGTATTGCATCCGCGTGCCACACCAGTGCCATGCAGAACCGCCAAAAATAGACAGCCAATTGTTGGGCGGCGTGCCGTCAGGCTTGGCATCCGCCCAAACATACCAATTGGATTTGTCGTTATCTTTGGAGGCCTTACTCTCTTTGAACCACGGGTGTTGATCTGATGTGTGGGACATCACCAAATCAATCATGACCTTGACGCCATGGGCATGGGCGGTTTCGATCACAGCGTCGAAATCGCTCAGCGTCCCAAACATTGGATCCACATCGCGGTAGTCCGATACGTCATAACCGAAATCATTCATCGGCGACGTAAAGAACGGCGAAATCCAAATAGCGTCCACACCCAAAGATGCGATGTAAGGCAGGCGTTTAACGATACCTGCAAGGTCACCGATGCCATCCCCCGAGCTATCCTGATAGGAACGCGGGTAGATTTGATAGATCACCGCACCGCGCCACCAATCAGGATCGCGAGAAAAGGAATCGGAAATTTGAACGTTCATTGAGTAAGACTTTTCTTATTTGACTGAGCCGGCCAGCAAGCCGCGCACCAGATATTTTTGCATAGCGAAGAAGACAAACAACGGGACCGAAATCGATACGAATGCCGCGGTCGCCAAAATTTCCCAGTTGCCGCCTTTTGATCCCAAAAGTTCAACAATCTGGCGTGTCATCACCGTGGTGTCACCTGAACTGTCGATCAAGAACACGAGTGCCACCAAGAGATCGTTCCATGTCCACAAGAACTGGAAGATCGCGAAGGATGCCAGCGCAGGGAAGGACAACGGCAGAATGATTTTCACGAAAATCTGGAATTCTGTCGCGCCATCTACACGAGCGTTTTCGATGATGTCTTTGGGCAAGCCAACCATGTAGTTGCGCAAAAG
>NZ_JBDMZG010000030.1:0-5272 GCF_039769035.1 Pacificibacter sp. | reverse complement strand
GTGCGCACAATGGAGCGCGGCCCAAGCGAAAACCCAGCCGAGGCATTGTCAGGTTCATTCGTGAGTTCGGCCATCAGCACAAATGGCACGCCGCCGATGGTTATGTCGTCACCCAAAGACAGCCCAAGGCGTTCGATCAGCATCGGGTCGAGCACCGCCCCTGCGACACCGCCCTGCCCGTCAAGTGCTTGGGACAGCGGCATATCAGGCGTTAAGCTGACAGAACCAATCAAAGGATAGGCGTCATCGACCGATTTAACTTGGGTCAGCGCACGTTCGTCATCGCGCGTGACCATGGACCGGAAATCTGTGACCTCAGACAGGGCCAAACTGTTGTCTTGCAACCACGCATGTTCTGCCTCAGATGCAAAGCGATAGGTGAACTCAAGTTCTGCATCGCCCCCCAACAGGGCCGCCCCTTCGCGGTCAAGCCCCGCCGAAATACTTTCGCGCACAGACGTGACCGCCGCAATGGCCGCAACGCCCAGCGCCAAACAGGCCACAAGCACCCGAAATCCACGCAGTCCCCCACGCAATTCGCGTCGGGCTATTTTCCAAGCTAAGGACACATTCATTCGGCGGCCTCAGGCGTCGCAAGATCAAGTGCGCCGTCGCGCAGGCGAATAACACGGTCACAGCGCGCCGCCAGTTCTGGCGCGTGGGTGACCAAAATCATCGTCGCCCCGTGACGATCCCGCAGCCCCATCAGCAAATCCATAATCGCCTCACCCGTGGTGCCGTCCAAATTACCAGTGGGTTCATCCGCAAGGAAAATATCAGGGCGGGGCGCGGCGGCGCGCGCCAAGGCCACGCGTTGCTGTTCCCCGCCAGACATTTGCGACGGGAAATGATCGCAGCGCGCCCCAAGGCCCACCGCCTCTAATTCTTCGCGCGCACGTTCAAACGCATCCGCATGTCCTGCAAGTTCCAAAGGGGTTGCGACGTTTTCCAGCGCTGTCATAGTCGGAATGAGGTGGAAAGATTGAAACACAACACCCATATGATCTCTACGAAAGCGCGCGAGCGCATCTTCATTCATATCCGTCAGGTTGCGCCCCAGCACCGACACGACACCCTTGGTGGCCTGTTCTAATCCACCAAGCAACATCAGGAGCGACGATTTGCCAGATCCAGACGGCCCGATGAGACCCACCGTTTCCCCCCGCGCCACGTCCAACGTGATGCCCCGCAAAATATCAACCCGCCCCGCATTGCCGTCCAAGGACAAACCTATGTCGTTTAAAGAAATAACAGTCTCGGTCATGGGGCGTTTCCTAAATGGTTTCTCACATCGATATGGGGTTTTGGCGGCAGGCGGCAAGGTGTTATCGGCGGTTTTAATGTATGCGACCTTAGTGGGCGCCAACGCAGGCGCGTTTGCAGGCGAAAAAATCACCATCGCAGCGCTTGGTGACAGCCTGACACAGGGCTATGGCTTGGTGCAAAATGAAGGGTTTACCGCGCAGCTACAGAGCTTTTTGACCGCGGCCGAACAAGACGTAGAGATCTTGAATGCAGGCGTCTCAGGCGACACCACGGCGGGCGGGTTGGCCCGTGTCGATTGGACTTTGACGCCCGACGTGGACGCGATGATCGTCACGCTGGGGGGCAACGACATCTTACGCGGTATCGCGCCTGCGCAAGTGCGCGCCAATCTTGACGGTATTTTGGCCAAAGCCGCCAGCAAAGACATTCCCGTTTTGCTGATCGGTATGGAGGTGCCTGCAAACTATGGGCTGGCGTACCAAGCCGATTTCGCTGCGATCTACCCTGATTTGGCTGCCGAATATGACACGCTCTATGTGGAAAGCTTCATGCGCCCCCTGCTGGAATTGGGCACCCTGCCCGAGGTGTTGGCCACTTATTTCCAGCGTGATGGCATCCATCCCAACGCCAAAGGCGTCGCCATCGTCGTGCAAGCGCTTGGGCCGAAAGTGATCGAGCTGGCAGAGCAAGTCCGCGCACAGATGACGCACTAACGTGCTGCGTTTGACGGTTAATCTTCGCGGGGGTGATCGTCGTAATCCTTGGTCAAAATGCGTTCCGCGTCGCCTTGCGGATCGTCAAACTGACGCGACTTAATCGACCAAAAGAAGGCCCAAAGACCAAGCCCACCCAAAAGCAGTGAAATGGGAATTAAAAAGACCAGAACGTTCATTTTAAGCCTCGCAATCGCAGCGCATTCAACGACACCGTAATCGAGGAGGTCGACATTGCCAACGCGGCCGCCAGCGGTGTTGCAAAGCCTGCCAAAGCAATCGGGATCGCGATCATGTTGTAGCCTGCGGCAATGGCAAAGTTTTCTTTGATCCGGCGTGTGGCAGACACGGCAACCTTGGTGGCCTCGCCGATGGGTGCCAAAGAAGTGCCAAGCAACACGATGTCGGACACAACGCGCGTCGCCTCAAGCGCCGATGCAGGCGAAATCGACACATGCGCCGCTGCCAAAGCTGCGGTGTCGTTCAAGCCGTCCCCGACCATCAACACCTTGCGCCCGCTGCGCGACAGTTCTCCGACCCGCAGGGCTTTGCCCATGGGCAAACATTCGGCCTCCCATGCATCTATGCCAACCCGCGCCGCAATATCGGCCACAGCGGCAGGCGCATCACCGGACAGCAAAACAACATCTTTGCCTTGCGCTTTAAGCGCCGCAATGGCCGCTTCAGCGCCATCACGCAGTTGATCCACAAAGGTGAACGCAATCGCGGGCGCATCGCCAATTTGCAAATATGTCGCCGTTTGCGCCAAGGTTTCACATCCCACCCAAGCCGCGCGGCCAAGGCGCACCTGCTGCCCGTTCCAGCGCGCTTCAATCCCCCGTCCAGGAAACTCGCGCACATTGGAAATGTCAGCGGCCTCGCACCCCGATGCGGTTGCGCATTCGAGCAAAGCGGCCGACAAAGGATGCGCCGATCCTGCCGCCATGGCCATCACAACGCTGCGCGCCTCAGACGGAATATCGGCCCAGTTGGACGGCGCGGGCCGCCCTTCGGTCAGCGTGCCTGTCTTGTCGAAAACGACGGTATCCACCTCGGCCAGACGCTCCAAAGCCGTTGCGGATTTGATCAACATGCCTGCGCGAAACAGACGCCCAGACGCGGCGGTGGTCACCGCAGGCACGGCCAAGCCCAGCGCACAGGGACAGGTGATGATCAACACAGCAACCGCAATGTTTAGTGCGTGGCGAATGTCACCGGTCGCAAAGGCCCAAGCCAGAAAGGCCACCAACGCCAGCAAATGCACCACGGGCGCATAGACCTGTGCTGCGCGGTCCGCCAAAGAGGTGTAGCGATTGCGCGATGTTTCCGCCATGGCGACCAAATCCGCCAAACGGTGCAAGGAACTGTCTTCGCCAGCAGCCGTGACACGCACCAAAAGCGGGCCTGTCAAATTGACCTCGCCTGCGCTCAAGACAGTGCCAATGGTGGCAGGTGCGGGCAAGGTTTCGCCCGTCAACACCGACCGATCCAGCTCTGATGCGCCTTGCGTTATGACGCCATCCACGGGCACCCGCGCACCGGGCACGACGCGCACGATATCGCCTTTGACCAAGTCCCCGATCGGCACGACCTGACCGTCTTCGCGGGTGGCGCGGGGCACTTCAAGTGCGGCCAGTTCTTCGGCGGCAGAACGCGCGACCGAGCGCGTGCGGTAATCCAAATAGCGGCCAGCGAGCAAAAAGAATGTCAAAGACAACGCCGCATCGAAATAGGCATGCGCGCCCGACTGAAAGGTCTCAAAAATGGACATGCCTGCCGCTAGCAAAATCGCTAAGGATATCGGCACATCCATGTTCAACCGCTTGGCACGCAAGGCCGTCCAAGCAGAGGCAAAAAATGGCTGGGCCGAAAAGGCAATGGCCGGCACAGCAATCACCGCAGACACCATGTGAAACAGATCGCGCGTGGCTGAAGACGCCCCCGACCAAACCGCGACAGACAGAAGCATCACGTTCATCATCGCAAAGCCTGCCACGGCCAAACGCGTCAAAATCTTGCGCCCCATCAGGTCCGTTTGCGTCGCAGCCAAGGCGCCCGCATCCAGCTCATAGGCTTCATAGCCTGCCTGCGTGAGTTCCGCGATCAATGCCTGCGCATCGGTGTCTTCATCGGTTTCCACAAGCGCACGTTTGAGCGTCAGATTGACCCGTGCGGCGCGCACACCAGGGTGGCCGTTCAGAGTGCGTTCAACGCCAGAAATACAGGCAGCACAATGAATGGCGGGCAACGACAGCGTGACTTTTACGTCTTGCACATCGCGCGCATGGGCTGCGTCTTGTGCGGCGGGGGCCGCAAGACATGCAGGGCAAGCCGACATTTGAACCTCTGACATCGCCGCAGCCTTTCTAGCGTTTCACATGGATGATGACGCGTTGTTTAAACGGCGTGCCATCCAGCGCGGTTGCCACCATGCGGTAGTTCCAGTTGCCTGCTTCCAACGCGCCTGTTTCGGCAACATAGGACATGCCGTCAAAGGCAAAGGTGGGCGCTTGATCTTGGGTCACATTGGTGGCGCGCCCCAAGGTGCCTGTGATGGATTTCACCTGCACAGGCAACCCATCTTTGTCGGTGATCGTGACATAAAGCTTTCCGTCCTTATCAGTCGCATCAATCGTCCAGCCCAGCGCCTCTTGCGCGGCCTTATCGGCATTGAACGATTGCGAGGCCACATATGAGTTCTTCACCTCAAGCCCCGGAAAGGTCGAAATAGCGCTGTAGGCCATAAAGACGTTGACCGCGATGATGACGCTAAAGGCCGATACCGTCCCAATCAAAACGTGTTTTCCAGTGATTTCGCGTGTCATATTAGTCGCCCTTTCCGTTGAACACGGTCGCTGTAGAGGCGCGTTCGTCGTTGGTTGTATCCGTGACCCAAAGTGTAAACGGGGTTCTGTCAGAGATCGCAGGCGCGGACTTTGGCGGTGCGACGATATAGACGCGCTGCAATTTGGTGCCATCCGCAGGGACCAGCACGGTTTGATCCGCACCCCCTTCGATTTCGACCCGCAACACATCGTTGCCCGTGACGGACATCTGGAAGGGGCGATCTTCGCCATGTTTGTTGCGCAAACGCACGTCATAGATGTTGCGAATAGAGCCGTCAGACAGCGTCACAAAGGTCGGATTGCGCACAGGGGCGACGGTCATATCGATGTCGGACTGCATGAATAAGGCGAAGACCAAGGCGAAGCCAATGCCAGACCAAAGTGCTGTGTACATCATCGTGCGCGGGCGCAAGATGTGCTTCCAAATCGGCTTCGGCGCATGCCCTG
>NZ_JBDMZG010000181.1:0-15135 GCF_039769035.1 Pacificibacter sp. | reverse complement strand
TCTTTGATGTTCGAGGCAGACACTGGCATGATCATGAATTCTTGGATGTCGATCGGGTTGTCCGCGTGCTCGCCACCGTTGATGATGTTCATCATCGGCACAGGCAAGATGCGCGCAGAGGAGCCGCCAATGTAGCGGTACAAAGGCAGCGCAGAGAAATCAGCAGCGGCTTTGGCAGTCGCCAAGGACACGCCCAAGATCGCGTTGGCGCCCAAGCGGCCTTTGTTCGGTGTGCCGTCAAGTTCGATCATCACCGCGTCGATGGCTTCTTGCTCTGTGGCGTCCATGCCGACAAGTGCTTCGGCAATCTCGCCGTTCACGGCTGCAACAGCTTCCAAAACGCCTTTGCCGAGGTAGCGGGATTTGTCGCCATCACGCTTTTCAACCGCTTCGTGCGCGCCAGTGGAGGCGCCAGAAGGCACAGCAGCGCGGCCGATTGTGCCGTCTTCTAGGATAACGTCGACTTCGACAGTTGGATTGCCGCGGCTGTCAAGAATTTCGCGACCGATGATATCGATGATGGTGCTCATGTGGGCGTCCCTTTGAAAGAGGTTAAATACGGGCCATTGGGGGCTTGATAGCAGTCCTGAACGGCGCGTCAACATTTGAGCGCTAACATAAGGGCACTTTGGGTGTTAGCGGTAACACATTTTGCGAGCCTATTGCCAATTTTGGCGGTTTTAGGCGCATCTTGGCCGTTTTGCGCGTGTCATCGCGGCCTCGGTCGGGGTTAAGACTTGTCGTCCAGCTTTTCGCCAAACAGCTCCATCCGGTGGCCCGTGAGCCGATATCCCAGTTTTGCGGCGATCTTTTCTTGTAGGGCTTCGATTTCAGGATCGACAAATTCGATGATTTTCCCCGTGTCCACATCAATCAAGTGATCATGATGCGCGCGTCCTGCGGCTTCATAGCGGGCACGACCATCGCCAAATTCGACCTTGGCCAGAATGCCCCGTTCTTCCAGCGTTTTCACCGTGCGGTAGACCGTCGCCAAGGACATATTCGGGTCTTGTGCACTGGCGCGGGCAAACAGCTCTTCCACATCGGGGTGGTCTTTGGAGCTGTCCAAAATCTGCGCGATGACTTTGCGCTGGCCTGTCATGCGCAGCCCGTTTTGCTTGCAGCGATTGAGAATGGTGTCGGGCATATCAGCGGCTCCGTAACTGGCCTTGCATCACCTGCACGGCTGGGCCGCTGATGGTGACGCCTGTGGGGGTTGCTTGGGCTGAAATCACAGAAGGCCGGCCCATGTCTTGGCCCTGATACAGGGTGAGATTCACCGGCGCACCTGTCTGTGTTGACATCAAATTGGCCAATGCTGCAGCGGCCGAGCCCGTGGCTGGATCTTCGGGGATGTTGTCGAGCGGGGCAAACATGCGGATGTGCACGACCTCATGATCATCTGTGCCAGCATCCGCGTCGCGCCAATAGGTGGCTTGGGAAAAATCGAGGCCCGTTGGATACATCGCGCGACCGCGTTTCATGGCGGGCAGGTCGATGTCGATGTTTGACAGGGCCGCGCGGGCGGTCAGTTCGGTGAAGGTGAACGGCACCCCCATGCTGGCCAGAACAGGCTCTGTGGCAATGTCTGAGGTCTTCACGCCCAAGACCTGAGCGATCAAATCGCGGTCTGGATGGGCGATGATGTCCAGTGCTTGGCTGGCCACAAAGGAGGCAGCCCCATCGGCGGCATGCGCAGGCAAAACGCCAACTTTCAGCTCCAAAGACAGGGCAGGGCCAAAGCCTTTATCCGCCAAGGCGACAGCCGCGCCAATGGTGGGATGACCCGCAAAAGGCAGTTCTTGCGTGGGGGTGAAAATCCGCAAATTGGCGGTGTTGGCGGGGTCTTTCGGCGACAACACAAAGACCGTTTCAGAGAAGTTGAATTCCCGCGCAATCACCTGCATCTGCGCGCTGCTCAAGGCATCCGCGTCAAACACAACCGCCAAAGGGTTGCCGCCAAAAGCGGTCTCGGTGAAGACATCATAGACCGCATAGGACAGAAGGGCTTGGTCGGAAAAGGCGAGTGTCATTTTGAGAGGTCCAGTTCAGGTGCGCGTCCAAATTGGGTGGCCAAAGCCGCGACGGTGAGGCCTTGGACGTTGATCAAAGCGACCACCAAATTGCCGATGGCGCTTGGCCGTTTCACAACACGGTCATGAAGTACCGGCCTTAAAATCAAACGTGCCACAGGTGTAGCATGCATTTGCCAAAGGCAAACCCCAAGATGTTACGTCTGAGCAGGTCTTTGCGGTGCAATCACATCGGCCCAAATTGGCAAATGATCCGATGCGCGCCGCGACAAATCCGTTTCCACAACACCTGCATCGCGCACATCAAAGGACGGCTCGTAAGCAATCCGGTCAAGGGCTGCTATCGGGCGGGACGCGTGAAACGACCGACCGGGGGCGAGCACCTCAAACGCGTCTTTCAGCGGGGCCAGGCCACCGGTGCGGGACCATTCGTTGAAATCCCCCAAAATCACAGTCGGGCGCGTGTCCAAATCGGCTAGCGCGCTGCGAATGGCGTGCAGTTGTTTTTGCCGATTGGCACGCAAAAGTCCCAAATGCACAGCCACGACGCGCAAATTCGCCAGATCGGCGACAACGGCCCCGCGCGGCTCTAACCCTGGCAGATCAATACGGTGCACCTGTTGGGCCACCGCATCTTTGCGCAGCAAAATCGCATTGCCATGCCAGCCAACTGAGACAGGCGATGTGGACACTGGCAGGGCGACAAAATCCGTATGGGTTTCAATCATGCGTTGCGGCAAGGCAGCAGGGCGTTGGCCAAGGCGCATATCGGCCTCTTGCAAGGCAACAACGTCGGCATCGATGCCGTTGATCACATCCAAAATCCGCCCCGGCGCACGACGTCTGTCGGTGCCAAGACATTTGCGCAGATTATAGGACGCCAAGCGCAGGCTTTGCGCAGGGCCTTCTTGTACCCCGTTCAATGCATCGATGTTGTGCAAAGGTTTGCTGTGGTTTTTTGGGTTATTCATACCCTTAATATGGGGACGATGGCGCGAATTTGCACCCGTTGCGCGCTTGCGTTATCAAATAAAGACGTCACATTGGCGCTTGAGGGTGCCAAGAAAGGCAACAGATGCAGTCAAAACGGCCGATTATTTCATTTAAAACGCTCACGCTGACCACCAAGCTGATTTGGCTCATGCTGGCGTTTGAATTTGTCGCGGGGCTGTTTACAGCGCGCTATTCGGTGTCGTTTTTGGCTTTGGGCACCTTTGTTTTGACCTTGGTGCCGTTCATAGTCGTGCGTCAGTTCGACGTCTATGTGCCGCGACGCTTTATGGGCGCGATCATCTTTTTCATCTTTGCCACGCTGTTTTTGGGCGAGGTGTTTGATTTCTACAATCGCTATTGGTGGTGGGATGTGGTGTTGCACGGCGGATCGGCCATCGGCTTTGGTCTGATCGGATTTTTGGCCGTGTTCATGCTGTTCCAAGGCGACCGATATGCAGCGCCCCCATTGGCGATCGGCCTGTTTGGCTTTTGTTTTGCGCTGAGCATCGGTGCACTGTGGGAGGTGTTTGAATACGCCATGGATCAGACCTTTGGCATGTCGATGCAAAAAAGCGGTTTGCAAGACACGATGTGGGATCTGATCGTCGATGCCATTGGCGGGTTGATCGGCTCAGGGGCAGGGGTGATCTATCTGATCCGCGATCAAGACACGCCCTTTGCCACGCTGTTTCGCGACTTCATCACCCACAACAAACGGTTCTTCGCCAAGTTTCGCTCAAAGTAAAGTGCTGCCTGCGTGGCCGCTTTTAGGTGCCGCAAAAGGTGTTGGGCACCACTTCGTGTGCCAGTGGCGGGCGGGTCAAATCCGTGTCGGTCTCATCCAGATGCGTCGGAGTGCTGAGCACGCGCGCAAGGCGTTTTGCGGGGGCAAAGTCGCCGGCAACCGCGGCTTGGATCGCTTGTTCCAACCTGTGCGTGCGCGGGATCAATTTGGGATTGCTCTGTGCCATCAACTGCGCGCTATTCGCTTCATCTTTGAGGCGTGTTTGCCATTTTGCATGCCACTGATCAAAGGCGTCGCGGTCGACAAATTCATCGCGCGCAACTTGCGTGCCAAGCCCTGCAAAGACATTGGTGAAATCCGCGCGCTCTTTGTCCATAAGATTGAGCAGCTCTTGTGCAAGTTCAACATCGCCGTCTTGCGGTGTGGAAATCCCAAGCTTGGCGCAAAACACAGCCTGCCATTCGGCTTGGAACAATGCGGGGAATGCGTTGAGCGTTTGGGTCAGCACTTCGACCGCAGTCTCTTGGCTGCCCAGTTCTTCGGCCAGCAAAAGCACTAAGCTTGACCCAAGCTGCGCAAGGTTCCATCCGGCGATATTGGATTGCTGATCAAAGGCATAGCGGCCATTGCGATCAATCGACGAATACACCGCATTGGCCGCGTATCCGTCAATAAACGCACAAGGGCCGTAGTCAATTGTCTCGCCTGACACGGCCATATTGTCAGTGTTCATCACCCCGTGCACAAAGCCCAAGCCCATCCATTTGGCGATCAACTTGGCTTGTGCGGCCACGATTGCCTCATACACGCCAATGGTGCCAACAGCGCCCGCGAAATGACGCATGCGCACATGATCCACAAGCTGCTTGACCGCTTCTGTATCGCTGCGCGCGGCGAAATATTGAAAGGTGCCGACGCGAATGTGACTGGCCGCAACCCGTGTGATCACGCCGCCCGGATAGGCCTGTTCGCGCTGAACTTTCGCGCCCGTGGCCGTTGCCGCCAAAGCGCGCGTTGTTGGCACATCCATCGCCGCCATAAATTCCGACACGATATATTCGCGCAGCACAGGCCCCAGCCAATTGCGCCCGTCGCCATTGCGCGAGTAGGGCGTGCGGCCAGCGCCTTTGAGCTGAATATCAAAACGCCCCTGATCGGTCACAACTTCGCCCAGCATGATGGCGCGCCCATCTCCTAAGCGTGGCACCCAGCCGCCAAATTGATGCGCGGCATAGACCTGAGCAATGGGCTCTGCGCCTTCTGGCAGGGTGTTGCCCGTCAAAATATCGGGGCGTTCCGCCCAGTCAGAGACGCCCAACATCTGCGCCAATTCTGTGTTGAACAAAATGATCTCAGGGGATGGCACAGGGTCGGGCTCGACGCGGCTGTAAAACTGATCCGGCAGGCGGGCGTAGCTGTTATCGAATTGCGGCATAGGGCACACCTGACAGGTTTGAGGAACGGCGTTAAAGCGTGGCGATACGCTGGTTCAAAAGGTCGAAAAACGCATCGGCATCAATGTCACCCATGAACATCGCATTGGGCGCACGATCTGTCACGCCCCACCAATCGGCCACGGTCATGCCGCGGGTCAGCTCTGATTTGGTCTCGATCTCAACATTGATAAACCGCCCCGAAAACATGTCGGGATTGATCAGATAGGCAATCACGGTCGGATCGTGCAAAGGCCCGCCAGCGGAGCCGTATTTTTCAATGTCAAAGCGTTCAAAAAAATCCATCCATCCAAGGACCACGTCGCCCACATGCCCCATGGCTTTGAAGGGATCAAGACGCTCTTGGGTCACCAAGGCTTTGTGGGTCACATCGAGTGGCATCACCACAAGTTTAACGCCAGATTTAAACACAATTTCAGCGGCTTCTGGGTCGACGTAAATGTTAAACTCAGCGGCAGGTGTGATGTTGCCCACCTCAAAATACGCCCCGCCCATCAGCACGATTTCTTGCACGCGCGCGATGATATCTGGCGCGCGCTCAAAGGCCGTGGCGATGTTTGTCAGCGGCCCCATTGGGCAAAGCGTGACGGTGCCACTTGGCTCGGCGCGCAGGGTGTCGATGATGAAATCCACGCCGTGCTGGTCTTGCAGCGGCATCTTAGGGTCGGGCAATTCGATGCCGTCCAAGCCGCTGACGCCGTGTACATGTTCGGCCGTGACCAATGTGTGCGCCATCGGTTTTTCGCAGCCCGCATAGACCAAAACGTCGGGGCGCCCAGCCACTTCGCAGACTTTACGCGCGTTCTTTGCGGTTAAGGCCACGGGCACATTGCCGGCCACAGCCGTGATGCCCAAGACGTCGACCTCGGGCGATGCCAAGGCCAGTAAAATGGCGACGGCATCGTCTTGGCCGGGGTCTGTATCGATGATGATCTTGCGCGGTTGCGTCATGCTGAAGCCCTCAATTGCGACACGTCGAGAGGGCACATTGGCGCGGTGGTTTTGAGATGTAAAGCCTTAGCGGCGGATCGCACGCGCACCGGATGCAGAGCGCACTGTAATCGTGCGGATGCCCGCAAGGTCAGCCGCAGAAATCGAGCGCGCCACGTTCAACCGACGTTGGTTTTCGGTGCCGACCACAGTCGCTTCTTTCGGAGGACGTGCTTTGAAATCAAGCACCAACTCAGACGGGGCGCCGCCTCTGACTCGCACCAATTCGGCATCGTAATAGCCAACCGTTGGCAAGACCGAAATCGCCGTGACAATCGCGCCAGAGGCGGATTTGACGATAATCACATCAGACACGCTTGGGACCAAAGGACGGGTGTCGATGAAATTCGCGTAACCATTGCGCGGGGCAAGTGTCGGCAAAACGGTAATTTTTTGGCCATCTTCGGTGAGCGGCACCTCGGTGGAAGGCCCGAACCAATTGAATGGATTCAGGTTAGAACTGCTGACACTCGCGCAGCCCCCCAAAAGGGACAAAGCCAATACTGATGTGATCATCTGACGCCGCATGTCTACTTCCTTTGAGATTTGTGCACTTGTGCGTAAAACATTTCGACGAGTTTGAAAAGGGATTCCCCATATTTGCAGCGGGTGAATTGAATCAACTTGGCTGGACCTTATTCCCCCGAAGCCTTATGTCTTGCGCAAGTGAAGACAGGAGCGTTCCAGATGGCCAATGAAACCTTTGAAGACCTCGCAGAGACCTTTGAGTTTCTCGACGATTGGGAAGATCGCTACCGCCATGTGATCGATATGGGCAAAGCCTTTCCCGTGCTGGATCCCGCGTTTCAGGTGCCTGCAACCAAGGTCGAAGGCTGTGCCTCGCAAGTGTGGTTGGTGCCAAGCTTTGACGGGCAGGGGGCTGAGGCGGTTTTTGATTTCAAAGGCGGCTCTGATGCGATGATCGTGCAAGGGTTGATTGCCGTGCTGCACGCTTTGTACTCTGGTCTTACCGCGGCAGAAGTGGCTGAAACCGATGCTTTGGCAGAACTCGGCCGTTTGGGTCTGAACGATCACCTGTCGGCGCAGCGCTCAAACGGCGTGCGGGCGATGGTGGCACGCATTCACGAGACAGCCGCAGCGCATCTGGCGGGTTAAAACCCGTATCGCAAGCTAGGCCTCGCGTTTCAAAAACTCAGTGAGATCGCCGTACCCTGTGTGGCGGTGCTCAAACCGAAGCCCCAAACGGTCAGCGCAGTCTTGGGCTTTGGCCAGCAAAGCGGCATCCTCGGTTTGCGCCAAATAGACCAGCGCCTCATAATTGCCAAAATACATGTCGCGCAGATCAGGATAGCGATCCAAGCCCAAAGGCTGCCACACGAAAGCATCGAATTGGCGGGCCAAAAAGTCGGTCAGGAAAAAGCTGGTGACTTCACCGCGCTGCTCAAACTGCTGCGCGCCATCGAAAAACGCATAGCAATGCGGCGCGTCAATCAGCGTGGCGCCAAGCCTGTCGCAAGTGGCCTGCAACAGCCCACCCGTGCCGCAATCACCGTAAGCAACAAGGATATGATCATAGGCGTCTTGGTACTTTTCAATCACCTTTTCAACGGCTTGCGGGATGTCTTTGGGCGTATTGTGCAAGATGGCAGGCAAGCAGGTCAGCGTCAGATGATCCAGCTTGTTGGCCTTGATAATCGCAAGGATTTCACGCGCCAAAGCCCCGCAGGCGATGACCAAGGTTTTGCCTGTCCCAAAATGGCGAAGCCCCACATCACGCAGGGCTTCATCATCAATATTTAGACTGTGATCGGGCACGTGCCCTTACGCCTGATTGTGGCGGCGCGCGATCATGGATTTCGCGGTTTCCACAGCAATCGCCGCATCATCACAGTAAGCATCCGCGCCGATGGCTTTGCCGAACTCTTCGTTCAACGGCGCACCGCCGACCAAGACGATGTAATCCTCGCGTTTGCCCATCTCGGTGAGCTGATCAATGACGACCTTCATGTAAGGCATCGTCGTGGTCAAAAGCGCGGACATGCCGATGATGTCACAGCCTTCACTGATGGCGGTGTTGATGTAGTCTTCGGCGGGGTTGTTGATGCCCAGATCGATGATTTCAAAGCCTGCGCCTTCCATCATCATCGCCACAAGGTTCTTGCCGATGTCGTGGATGTCGCCTTTAACGGTGCCGATGACCATCTTGCCCATCTTGGGCGCGCCTGTTTCAACCAAAAGCGGCTTCAAAATCGCCATGCCGCCCTTCATCGCTTGGGCAGAACGCAGCACTTCAGGCACAAACAAAATACCGTCTCGGAAGTCATCGCCCACGATCTGCATGCCCAAGACAAGCGACTTGGTCAGGATGTCGTAAGGCACCCAACCGCGATCCAACAGAATGGTGACGGCTTCGGCAATCTCGTCTTTGAGACCGTCGTACAAATCGTCCATCATCTGTTCCACAAGCTCAGAATCGTTGAGATCGGCTAGGATGAGATCGCCTTCTTGATCAGACATGTGCAGTTCCTTTTGTGGTCGCGCGGTGGAGGGCCCGCGCTGTTATATTTCGGCCTAGCCTATTCGAGAGGGCTTGGCAAATGTTCTCATTTTGTTCTAGATGTAGAGCATGGCATATGATTCCACACTCCCCCTTGGTCCGGCGTTGCCGCTGGGCCTGAAAGTCAAAGCCCGCGGCGCGTCGTCCAATGCGGTTGGCCGCTTTGAACGGCTGGCCCGCGAAACCTATATCGACGGCTGGGATGCGCCCTTTGAGGAAACGCTTTTGCGCACCACCACGGTGGATGAACGCCCGCGCAAACTCATTTCGCGCAACAATAGCCCCGATTTGCCGTTTGACCGCTCGATCAACCCTTATAGGGGCTGCGAACATGGGTGCAGTTACTGTTTCGCCCGCCCGAGCCACGCCTATTTGGGCCTGTCTGCGGGGTTGGACTTTGAAACACGTCTGACCCGCAAAAAGGACGCCGCCGAGGTTTTGACGCGCGAATTGTCCGCCAAATCCTATGATGTTGCTCCGATTGCCATTGGCACCAACACCGATCCGTACCAACCGATCGAGGCGCGCGACCGCGTGATGCGCGACCTGTTGACGGTGCTCAACGACCACAACCATCCGGTGGCGATCACCACCAAAGGCACTTTGGTGGAACGCGACATTGATATTCTGCGCGATATGGCCGCCAAGGGCCTGGTGCATGTGGGCATTTCGGTGACCACCTTGGGATCGACCCTGTCGCGCCAATTGGAACCGCGCGCGCCCGCGCCCGCACGGCGTTTGAAAACCATTCGGATGCTCAGTGATGCGGGCATTCCTGTGCGCGCTATGGTGGCGCCCGTTATTCCGGCGCTCACCGATCACGAACTTGAGGCCATCATGGCCGCCTGTGCCAAAAACGGTGCGCAGGCCGCGAGCTACATCATGTTGCGTTTGCCCCGCGAGGTCGCGCCCTTGTTTCAAGAATGGCTGGCCGAACATGTGCCCGACCGTGCCCAACGGGTGATGAACCGCGTGCGTGATTTGCACGGGGGCAAGGACTACGACAGCGCCTTTGCCACGCGGATGAAGGGGCAGGGCGACTGGGCCGACCTGATGGCCAAGCGCTTTGACATCGCGCTCAACCGCACAGGTCTGCACCGCAAACTGCCGCGCCTGAGGCGCGACGCGTTTCGCGTGCCGCCCAAAGCGGGCGACCAATTGTCGTTGTTTTGACCCCTGCATGGTCATCTCGCGTCAAACCCGAGCGATTAGCTGCGGCGGCGGCGTGAAGAGGACCGGTCGCGTGTTGGACCTTTGTCATCTGTGCCGTCTGATGGAGAGGAAAAACCACCAAGCTTTTCGGTGATTTGCTCAAGCGTTGGACGCTCGCCGCGCGGGCGTGTTTCCAAAGCTGCGCGCATCGCCCGCAAGTGCTCTGGCGTGGTGCCACAGCAGCCGCCGATGATCGTCGCGCCGGCGTCGCGCGCCATGCAAGCGTAATCGGCCATCAGTTCTGGCGTGCCATCGTAGTGGATGTGGCCATCGTGGTATTTCGGAATGCCCGCGTTGCCTTTGGCAATAATCGGACGGCCTGTGCCTTGGGCGGAAAAGCCCAACACGGTGCGCAGCAAATCAGAAGATCCGACGCCACAGTTCGCGCCGTAAGCCACAGGTGGGTTTTCGATTTTCTCAACCAATTGCGCCATTTGCGTGGAGGTGACGCCCATCATGGTGCGCCCTGCGGTGTCAAAAGACATGGTGCCCGCCCACGTCATGCCCGCCAAACGCGCGCCTTCTGCGGCGGCACGGTATTCTTCTGGGGCAGAAATCGTTTCGATCCACAGCACATCTGCGCCGCCCGCTTTCAAGCCTTCGGCTTGCTCGTGGAACATCTCGACCGCATCGGCAAAGCTCAGCGTACCAGTGGGCTCCATGATGTCGCCTGTTGGGCCAACGGACCCTGCGACAACCACGGTGCGGCCAGATTTATCGGCCACTTCGCGACCGATTTCGGCAGCGGCTTTGTTCAGCTCATGCACGCGCGATTGCGCATCGTGCAGTTTCAAACGCGACGCGTTGCCGCCAAAGGAGTTGGTCAAGAAGATGTCAGATCCTGCGTTGACCGCACCTTCATAGAGTTTGGTGATGTTGTCTTGTTTTTCTACGTTCCACAATTCAGGCGCGTCGCCAGATTGCAGGCCCATGTTGAACAAAGTCGTTCCAGTGGCGCCGTCGGCCAAAAGCCAATCGCGTTCGCTGAGCAGGCGGGTGAGGGCGTCAGTCATGGTAAATTCCGGTCTATTGGGGCCGCGCAGAAACTGCGGGCAGTGTTTGGATATGCGTGTGGCTCGGGGAACCTCCCGCATTGGTTTGGCAGCGGTGTGCCAGATGTGCGCGCGTTACGCAAATTCATTCATGTCATAACGATTATGAAATTTGTGCAGGTCTAGGCGAAATTTGGGTATCAATACAGCGCAACACCAAAGTGACATCTGACGGCAGAGGCGCCGCTTAGCGCTTGCGCCGTCCAAACAAACGCAATGTTGCGTGAGTGGCAAAGCGGCTGGCGCGCATCGGATTGCTGCGCACGGGGCGCGGCGGGGCGGTGACACGGCGCACGATATCCATGCAGGCCACGGCCAAGGCAACGCGGTTTGGCGCTGCAAGATAAAGCGTTTCCCAGTTTGGCCCGAACGAGGCTTTGAACCGTTTCAAACCGGTGTGTCTTGATTTTCGCAAGAACCGCTGGCGCAGCCATGCTGTGATGGGCGAGGTGTCGTCGCCAGACCATGGCACCGCCGCCAAGGACACGCGCGGGCATCCGTAGGTCGAGGCGGCGTCCAGCGCGGCCACGATGAGCATTTGAATGGTGCCATCGGGCGCGTCTGATGTGTTGCGCATCAAATCCAGCGTCATTTCATTGCGGGTTTCATGCAGCGTAATAAAGGCAACGAGGCGGTCGTCTTTATGGGCCAAAAAGACGCGCTGGCAGGTGATATAGGCACGATCATAGGCGCCCATTGAAAAACCACGCTCACCGCCGCGATTGGATTTCCAGTCTTGTGCGACGCGGTCCATGTCCGCCAAAGGCAAAACGCGGCCACCTTCGGACACTGTGACGCCTGCGTCCTGGGCTTTGCGCAGCACACGGCGCAATTGGCGGCGCGACGCCCCATCTGTGGTGAAGGATTTGGGGTCGAGCCATGCTTCTTCGGCGGTGGGGATGACCTGCCAGCCGGCGCGGCGGGCGCTGGCGGCCATTTTGGCACCGCACTTGTAGATCGCGGGCATGCGAAATTTCGCGCGTGCGGTTTGGCTCAGCGCGAGACGGGCTTCATCGGCGCTTGTGTTGGAATCCAACGGATCCGACAGCATCACGAGGGACTGACCAATCGGGGCGGCGAGGCCGACGTGATGGCCTGCATTATTCGTAAGCAGGGAAAAGTCCCGCGTGCGCAACAAATTGGTTTCGGCGCGTGGCGCTGCAAACACTTGCCGTTCCACTTGCGGCGACAAAAACGGTGACGCATTGGTTTTTGTCAGCTTTGCTTCCTTGGACAGATTGCAGCCACGTGGGCCGATGGCAATCAGAACAGTCGCGACCGTCGCAGGCACGCCGTAATAGGCGATGCGATAGGCGATGACGGCGCCCAAAAGCGGCTCCAGAGGCACAGACGTGGGCAAAAGCGAGGCCAGCATGGCCTCAAACGGGCCAACACCGCCGGGTGTTGCGCCAACAAGGCCTGCGCCCAAAGCAAACAGATAGGCGGCAATCAAATGCCCCGCATCGACCAAGACTTGCGGCGGCAACAGAATGTAGAGCGTGAGCCCTGCGAGCACGGTGTCGATGGCGGCCAAAAGCACCACGGTGCCCATGGTGCGCAAGGACGGCCATGGCCAACGGACGATGGGTTTCGGCGGAAAGATCGACAGGGCGGCCATGCCGCCTGCAACGCTGACAGCCAAAATGGCGAGGGTTTTCATCCAAGGAATATCAGGCTGGATGATCAACACCGCGCAGGCTGCGACCACGGCCCAACCAGCCAAAAAGGAAAGTGCCACGGCCGCAGACAGGCGCGCGGCTTGCCAAAGTGTCAGTTCAGGCAGCATGCGCCAGCGAATAAGCGTGCCTGTGAGAGCCCCGAAACCCAAAAATTGCGACAACCCGATGGCGGCGATGCCTGAGCGACGGGCGGCGGCTCTGGAAATACCGGTGCCGAGCTGCGCATGGAGCACCGAGTCGTACCGGCCTACGGCCCAAAAACTGCCGGCGGTGGTGAGCATTGCCAGCGCCCATTGTTGGGGTTTGACTGTGGACACCGTGTTCATGATGGCCATGACATCAAGCCCAGAGACCTTTTCCCACAGTAAGAATACAACCAGCGCTGTCATCAAGAATGGGACAGCTTGTTTGATCACAAGGGTGCGCACCCCTGCGGGCTTGGGCGCAGTCGGGGGCGGGGTGTAATCTGTGAGAGCGGGCTGGTCGCCCATAGCACGGCGGATTGGAGGCAGCTCAGGCGCGGCAGGGTCACTTGTTTGCAGATCAAACGTGGCATGGCGCATAGGCGGATTTGTGACCTTTTGGGCTGGCGTTTTTGGCGCTGTGATGGGCGTTGAGGTCATAGGTTTAGGGTCTTTTGTGCCAATGCTTCATTAATGCGCAGCAAAATTTTGTGAAAGATTTTAAACTTTTACAGCGCAATTTTGGTGCAAAGCTGTGAGATCAGCCATGTGGTTGCGGCCTGTGCAGGTGGAGGGTAGCATGCGAAAACGGCCCGCAAAAGCAGGCCGTTTCTATCGCATTGCGACACCTGTGATGTCACGTGAGGTCAGGGGGATTAGCCCGCCAATTCACCTTTTGCTTGGATCAAGCATTCGCCGCGTTTTGCGCGCACGGTGGCCTCATCAGATTTGTCGCCGAGGTCTGCAACCACTTTGCGAATGACGTCGTCGTGGCCAGCTTCTTCAAAGTCGGCTTTGATCACTTCCAAAGCGTAAGCTTCCGCGTCGTCTTTGCCCAAAAGTTCTGCGGCCCAAAGACCCAAAAGTTTGTTGGCGCGCGCGTCGGCTTTGAATTTCATTTCTTCGTCATGAGCGAATTTGGTTTCGAAGGCAGCTTCGCGTTCGTCAAAAGTTGTCATGGTTCGTCCTCCAAAGGGTGTTTGAATAAGATATGACGCCCCTCGGCGCGGGCTTCAAGAGGGAATGGCAATGCGCGTTCGAAAGTCGCAGTCAAAATCAAGGCGCGCGGGATGTCGCGGCATGCGTCACGGCATGCATTGCGTCGTGTTTTGCGTGAATTGCCCAACAGATGTGAGAATATGACCATTTGGTAACAGATAACACAGCGCGTTTGCCCCCCGTGATCTTGCTTGGTCGGGCTGCTTGCCCTAAAGAGCCACCTAAAGAGGCTGGATGAATGATTCCCGGCCCCCTTATCTGTTTGGAGACCCCATGGCGCGTGGTAAAAAGATCTACGAAGGCAAAGCAAAGACACTTTATGAGGGTCCTGAGCCGGGCACATTGATTCAATATTTCAAAGACGACGCCACTGCGTTCAACGCAGAGAAGAAGGCCGTTGTCGATGGCAAGGGTGTTTTGAACAACCGCCTGTCCGAGTTCTTTATGCAAGGGCTCAACAGCATCGGTGTTCCGAACCACTTTATCAAACGTCTCAACATGCGTGAGCAATTGATCCGCCAATGTGAGATTGTTCCTTTGGAAGTGATCGTGCGCAACTATGCGGCGGGGTCCATGTCCAAACGTTTGGGCATTGAAGAGGGCACACAGTTGCCACGTCCGATTATTGAATTTTCCTACAAAGACGATGATCTTGGCGATCCTTTGGTGCCAGAAGAATACATCATCGCTTTTGGCTGGGCCTCTCAGCAAGACATGGACGACATCGTCGCGCTTGCATTGCGCGTGAACGATTACCTGTCTGGCGTGATGTACGGCGTTGGCATCAAATTGATCGATTTCAAAATCGAAATCGGCCGCGTTTGGGAAGGCGACTTCATGCGCTTGATCGTTGCGGATGAAATTTCACCTGACAGCTGCCGTTTGTGGGACATCGAGTCTGGGCAAAAGCTCGACAAAGACGTGTTCCGCCGCGATTTGGGCAACCTGACAGACGCCTACACTGAAGTGGCACGTCGTTTGGGCGTTTTGCCGACAAACGGTCCGGCTGCGACAAACTCTGTGATCAACTAAGCTGCGGCGCACCCGCATCTGATACGACTGACAAAGACTTAGACCTCCAAAGAAAGGGTCCCTGACTATGAAAGCCCGCGTTAACGTAATGCTGAAAAACGGTGTTTTGGACCCACAAGGCGCAGCCGTGCGCCACGCGCTTGGCGCTTTGGGCTTTGACGGCGTCAACGATGTGCGCCAAGGCAAAGTGATCGAATTGGATCTGGCCGATGGAACATCTGAAGACACCATCAAGGACATGTGCGA
>NZ_JBDMZG010000180.1:0-17338 GCF_039769035.1 Pacificibacter sp. | reverse complement strand
TTGCCCGATATTTTTGTCATCGGTTCATGGGCGGGCATCGTTGTGGGCGTGGTGTTTTTGGGCGTTTATGCGTGGAAAGTGACCTCGGAAATCCACACCATGTCAGAGGCGCTTTTGGCGACGCAAATGGCGCTGGGACGGGAGCAAAAGCTCACCGATTTGGGCGGCGTTGTTGCGGCAGCCGCGCACGAACTCGGCACGCCTTTGGCGACGATCAAACTGGTGAGTGCGGAACTTGTCGACGATCTGTCTGAATTCGAAGATTTCCGCGCAGATGCGCAGCTTATTCACGAACAGGCGGACAGGTGCAGGGATATTTTGCGCTCCATGGGGCGCAGTGGAAAGAACGATCTGCACCTGCAAGTGGCGCCGCTGCAAGCCGTGATCGAAGAGGCCGCAGAGCCCCATATGGATCGTGGCAAAACTGTGATGATAGAGGTCATTGGCGACGACGACGATTTGGAACAACCGCATGTGTTTCGTCATCCCGAAATGATCCACGGGCTGCGCAATTTGGTACAGAACGCCGTCGATTTTTCGACATCCACGGTTTGGGTCGAAGCAATGTGGACGCAAGACACCATCAGCGTGCGCATTATTGACGATGGCGCGGGGTTTCCGCCCTCGGTTATCGGCAAGATCGGTGATCCGTTTATGCGTCGGCGCAGACCGGACGTGGATGCCGAAAAACGCCCCGCTTATGAAGGCATGGGGCTGGGGCTTTTCATCGCCAAAACCTTGCTGGAACGCACAGGTGCAGAAATTTCATTTGCCAACGGGTCCGACCCCCATGATCAACATCTGCACAGCGGTCGCCGGTCTGGGGCAATTGTGGAACTGATTTGGCCAATCGCGCGCATCGCAGTGCCCAAAGAAGAACAAACCAAGGCTCTTGGTGCAAATATGCCATTTTAGTGTGAAAAATTCGGAGACTTAACGGTCTTTTAACCAAAGTTTTGAAAAGTCATTTCCGGGCGAATTTGCGCAATTGGAAATTTTGATGACGTTCGATTTGATACTCACGCTTTCGGTTTTGTCGCTGGCCGCGATGTGCATGGCCCTTGTCGTGCTTTGTGGCGTGGCGCACATCACCGACCGCAAAACAAAACCCGACACCATCGCATCACATATCGACGACTCCGAAGTCATTTTCCTATTCGACGACGACACCCTGATGAGCGCGACACCATCGGCGCAAAAGATCTTGGAGTCAGCGGCAGAAGTGGGATCAGATTGGTCAAAACTGCTCAGCGTGTTTCTGCAACGCTTTCCCACACTGCAAATCGAAATCGGCGAGCTGGAAAAACGCGGCCAAATGGACATCCACTCTCGGGATGGCGCAACCATTTTGCGCGGCGAATGGCGCAACGGATTGGCCCGCCTGTCCCTGCTTGAAAAAGACACACCGCGCGCGCGTATCGAGATAGATCACTTGTCGATTGCGGCGATGAACCAAGAACTCGAAACTCTGCGCGCAACCACCGAACATGTGCCCTTTTTGGTGTGGCGCGAACTGAAAGACGGCACGGTAAGCTGGGCAAATGCCGCCTATATGTCGCTCGCAGACGCTCAAAGATCCGCCACGCAAAGCCCCAGTTGGCCACCAGCGTCGCTTTTTGACACGCGCTTGCTGCACAAAACCGAACGGGGCGATTTCAAACGCCTGAACCTGAACTCCGACACCT
This sequence comes from Pacificibacter sp., assembly GCF_039769035.1. Taxonomy (NCBI): domain Bacteria; kingdom Pseudomonadati; phylum Pseudomonadota; class Alphaproteobacteria; order Rhodobacterales; family Roseobacteraceae; genus Pacificibacter; species Pacificibacter sp. The sequence continues at coordinate 15,653 of NZ_JBDMZG010000180.1, read as the reverse complement.
CAAATGACCGTATTTATGAGGTGTTCACCTTCCCTGTGGGCGAGGACACGTTGTACACCGCAATCCCCGCGGACCGCACCGTCGAGGCCGAAAAAGCGCTTTGCGACTTCCGCCAAACCTTGACCAAAACCTTTGCGCATTTGACCATCGGGCTGGTTGTCTTTGACCGCAATCGCAACCTTGCTTTGTTCAATCCGGCGTTGACAGACTTGACAGCCCTGCCCTTCGATTTTCTGTCCAACAAGCCAACGCTGACCGATTTCTTGGACCGGCTGCGCGACACGAAAATGATGCCAGAACCCAAAGACTATAAAACGTGGCGCAGCGATATCTCAAAACTTGAATCTGCTGCAACCAACGGAACTTACGGCGAAATTTGGTCGTTACACGGCGGCATGACATACCGCGTCACCGGCCGGCCACATCCCGACGGAGCCATTGCCTTTTTGTTCGAAGATATCAGTGCCGAAATGTCCCTGACACGGCGCTTTCGGGCAGAAATCGAAACAGGCCAAGCGGTGTTCGATTCCTTGGATGAAGCCATCGCGGTCTTTGCAAATGACGGCACGCTTTTGATGGCCAACAGCGCCTACACATCGCTTTGGGGCGACGACGGATTGGAAGACGCCCGCGACACTGGCGTTTTAGAGGCCACCCGTATTTGGCATTCAAAATGCGCGCCAAACCCGATTTGGAGCGACGTGCGCGATTTTGTCGGTCGTTTGGGCGAACGCGCTGAATGGAAAAGTTCGGCACGCCTGTGGGATGGTCGCCAGCTTACTTGTCGCTTTGCGCCTTTGCCTGGTGGTCAAACCCTAGCTGGATTTTCCCCAAAGGGCCCCGCGCCAAGCCTGCGTCCAGACACACAACCCGTCGCAGATCCTCGGTTTGTCGAGATGTGATCGCTCTTGTCACGGCGCGCCAGCGCTTTAAAGTCGGCGCATGACAGAACGCGCCCAGCTTACCGACCACTTTCTTTCCAAAACGCCTTGGCAAAACGCACAACGAACGCCCCTTGCAGGGGATGCTTCGCTGCGCCGCTATGAACGGCTTTTTGACCCAACCACTCAACGCCGCGCCATTTTGATGGATGCCCCGCCCGAAAAGGGCGAAGACGTGCGCCCATTCATGAAAGTCGCGCAATATTTGCTGGCCAACGGGCTTGCTGCGCCTGAAATTTATGAGGCGGACGACCACCGCGGATTTCTTATTCTAGAAGACTTTGGGCATGATCTGTTTGACGTCGTGTGCGATCAGAATCCGAACAAAGAGCACGAAATCTACGCCGCCGCTGTTGATGCTCTGGTCGTTTTGGCGCAGGCTCCTGCCTTGCCAGACGCCGAAGATTATCATCCGAAAATGCTCGATTTGGCACTGTCTTGCTACAAATGGTACGCGGAACCCGCGGCAGAACGCGATCTGAGTGACGCCAAAGCGGCTTGCTGCGCGGCGCTTGAACCACTCATCGCCTCATTGGGGGAAGGTCGCGTCACGATTTTGCGCGATTTTCATGCGCAAAACCTGTTGTGGCTGCCCACGCGCCCTGCCCCGAAAAACGTTGGCTTGCTGGATTTCCAAGATGCAATGTTGGGCCACCCCGCGTATGATCTGATCTCATTAACCACAGATGCGCGCCGCGATGTGTCGCCAGAGGTTCAAAAGATGTGCGCGGACCGTTTTGTGGATCAAATGTCGTTTGATCCCGTCCAGTTTTCACGCGAAGCCGCGATTTGTGCCGTTCAGCGCAATCTGCGCATTTTGATGATTTTCGGGCGCATGTCGCTGTACTTTAAAAAGCCACATTACGTTGACCTGATCCCGCGTGTTTGGGGGCATTTGATGCATGACCTTGCCCATCCTGATTTGGCGCAGCTGTCCGATGTGATCAAAACCACAATCCCCGCGCCAACCCCTGACATTTTGAAAAGGTTGAAAGAACAATGCGGAACAGTCCTGACACTGTAATGTTTTTTTGCGCAGGGCGCGGCACACGCATGCGCGCTCTGACCGAAAGCCAACCTAAACCCATGATCAACGTCGCGGGTCGGCCGCTGGTGGATCATGCGATCGATGCGATGGACGGCGTCAACAGACGCTTTGCCAACCTGCATTATCAACCAGAGATGTTGGAAAAACACCTGAGTTACGCGGGAATCGAGACTGTTTTTGAAGAGGAACTATTGGAAACGGGCGGTGGGTTGAAAAACGCATTGCCAGTTCTGGATCGCGACACGGTTTTCACCATGAACACCGACGCAGTTTGGAAAGGCCCCAAGCCCGCGCAGTTTCTTGCGCAATCTTGGAACCCAGATCGTATGGATGGGTTGCTGTTGTTGGTCCCAAAATCGCACGCCATCGGCCACAAAGGCACGGGTGATTTCACCTCTGCTCCAGACGGTCAAATCGCGCGCGGACCTGGTGATGTTTATAGCGGGCTACAGATCCTCAAAACCAAATATGTGAAGGCCATAACGGACAGTTACTTTTCCCTGAATGTGGTGTGGGATGATCTGTTGGCGCGCGGCACGCTTTTTGGTGCAGTTTTTCCAGGTCAATGGTGTGACGTTGGCCATCCTGATGCTATCCTTCTTGCAGAAACCCTTTTGAAAGACTGAAATTATGTTCACGAAATCGGACGGCCCACGCGTTTTTGGCTTGCCCTGCGGCGTTCGTTTTCCTTTCGCGCTCAAAGATGGCCTGATGCAGCGGCTCAATTTGCAGTCGCCGGATGCCTTGGCGCGGGTAGAGATTTTCGTGAACTCCGCGCGCATGCGCAAAGATTTGAAGTTGGCATTTGATGATGGGCAGACCCATTTCTTGCCCAAAATCCGTCTGATCACCGAGCTTGGCTCTGACGTGGCGGCGCGCGATGTCGATGCAGGGGTTTCAGGGCTTAGACGGCGGCTTGAATTGTCGCAACTTGTAGCGCGCTTTTTGGACCAAGAACCAGATTTTGCGGCACGATCAACGATTTACGATCTAGCCGATAGCCTTGCTGCGCTTTTGGCCGAGATGCACGAAGAAGGTGTCTCGCCTGCCGATTTGGATGCGATCAACATCGAAGATACATCCGGTCATTGGACGCGCGCGCGGCGGTTTATGTCGATTATCTCTGACTTTTTCGATCCGACCCAAAACCAGCCACCGATGCCCGAAGCGCGGCTGAAAATGGTGGTGGATCTGTTGCGCGAAAGCTGGGACGCAGCGCCGCCCCAACACCCGATTATTGTCGCGGGCTCAACAGGATCGCGCGGCACGACCTCTGCGTTTATGGAACTGGTCGCCAATCTGCCGCAAGGGGCCGTGGTGTTGCCTGGTGTTGATTTTGGCATGTCGGCTGACACTTGGGACAAGATCGAGTCCTCGGACGCTTTTGAGCACCCGCAAGCGCGCTTTTCAAGCTTGGCGAAACGGCTGGGAATTGCACCGCGTGCCATCGAAAACTGGGCGCCAGATGCGACGGAAAACACCGCCAGAAATGCGCTTGTATCGCTGGCTTTGCGCCCTGCCCCTGTCACCGATCAATGGATGACCGATGGGCCACGGTTCAAAAATGTTGCTGAGGCCTGCCAAGATTTGACCTTGATCGAAGCTCCCGATGCGCGATCCGAGGCCGTGAGCATTGCTTTGGCTCTGCGCAAAGCCGCCGAAGATGGGCAAAAGGCAGCCTTGATCACTCCAGATCGTGCGCTTGCCCGCCATGTTACGGCTGTTTTGGATCGTTGGGACATTGCGCCGGACGACAGTGCGGGGATTCCGTTGAATCAAACCCCGCCAGGTCGGTTGCTGCGCCATGTGTCCAGCGCGCTGGGGCGTCCGACGTCATCAGAAGACCTTTTGGTTTTGCTGAAGCACCCGTTGGTTGCGCGCGGCGTGGTTGCGCGCGGCGCGGATGATGAAAAAGGCATGCGCGGGTTTCACCTGCTTTGGACCCGCAATCTTGAACAAAAACTGCGCAAGTATGGTCCCGCCTTTCCGGCGCGCAGTGATCTTATGGCATGGGCGGAAAAGCCAAAAGACAGCGAGGTCGTTGACCCCAATCTTGTTGCATGGTCGGCTTGGGTGTCTGACATCATCGAGAGCTTGCAAGCGGCCGACACCGCGCATCTTGAGGAGCATCTCAAGCGGGTGATCGCGCTGTCCGAGATGCTTGTCTGCGGACCGAATTCGAGCGATTCCAGCGAACTGTGGCAGCAATCCGCAGGGCGTGAAGCGCTGCGCGTGATCACCGAATTGACAGCCGAGGCCCCGCATGGTGGCCATATGACCACGCATGAATTTGCTTCTTTGTTCAACGCGATCGTCGGCCGAGGCCTTGCGCGTGATCCCTCACCCAAACACCCCGGCATTTTGATTTGGGGAACGCTAGAGGCGCGCGCTCAGGGCGCTGATTTGGTCATTCTTGGGGGTTTGAACGAAACTGTGTGGCCCGCAGCACCTGCGCCAGATCCGTGGTTCAGCCGTGACATGCGCAAGCAAGCGGGGCTTTTGCCGCCAGAGCAGCAAATCGGCCTTGCAGCCCATGATTTTCAACAAGCTATCGGCGCGTCTTCGGTGATTTTGACCCGTGCCAAGCGCAATGCAGAAGCGGAAACCGTTGCCTCGCGCTGGGTGATCCGCTTGACCAACTTGCTGGCGGGCATGTCTGATGAAGGGGCCGACGCGCTGGCGCAAATGCGTGCTCGTGGAAACGTTTTTATCGACATGGCGCGCGTGCTTGAACGCCCGAGTGAACAAGAAACCGTGCCCATGGCGCATCGGCCCAGCCCGCGTCCGCCCTATGCGGCGCGCCCCAGACAGTTGTCAGTGACGCGGATCGAAACGCTCGTGCGGGACCCCTATCAGATTTATGCCAGCCGTATTTTGCGCCTGAACAAACTGAACCCGCTGACGCAATCGGCCGATCCGCGTGATCGCGGCACAGCGTTTCACAAAGTGATGGAAGAATTCGTCGCCCACACCCGTGATGAAACACCGTCTGAGGCGGCGGCGCGGTTTGTGGCCACGGCGGAAACTGTGCTTGAGCAGACCGTTTTGTGGCCTGCCGCGCGGCGCATTTGGTTAGGACGACTGAAGAAAATCGCCCTGCCATTGGTGATGCGCGAGGCGGAAAATCGCAAGATTGGCACGCCTGTCGCGACTGAAGTCAAAGGGGGGTACCACTTTAAGGACATCGATTTTTCACTCACCTGTGAGGCCGATCGCATCGATGAAACCGAAGGGGGCGACTACATTATTTACGACTATAAGACCGGTGCGCCACCTTCGAAAAAGCAGACCGAAACCCTGCGGATGCAGCTGCACCTTGAGGCAATTATGCTGGAAAATGGCGGCTTTAAGGGGATTCACACAGGGCGCGTATTTGAGGTGGCCTATCTGGGGCTTGACGGAAAGACCAGCCAGACCCGCCTGCCCTTGTTGCCCGGTGATACCCAAAAAATCGAAGCGCGTTTCACTGATCTTATTCGCAACTACGACGACCCTGCTCAGGGGTATACATCGCGTCGCATCATTCAAAGCGTGTCCTTTGCTGGTGATTTTGACCACTTGGCGCGGGTTGGTGAATGGTCTGACAGCGATGCGCCCGTGCCGGAGGATGTGCAATGACCTTTTTGGATGACGCAACTCGTAGGCAAATTGCAGCCGCCAAACCAGACAGTTCAACTTGGGTGTCGGCAAATGCTGGATCGGGCAAAACCAAGGTGCTGACCGACCGCGTTGCACGCCTTTTGTTGGCGGGCACGCCGCCGCAGCATATTTTGTGTCTGACCTACACGAAGGCCGCCGCGTCCGAGATGCAAAACAGGTTGTTCAAACGGCTTGGCGCTTGGGCGATGATGCAAGACGACGCCTTGGCGCTTGAGCTGCAAGCGCTCGCCCCTGACACGGCATTGACCGACGAAGAAATGCGGCATGCGCGCACGCTGTTTGCGCGGGCTGTGGAAACGCCTGGTGGGCTGAAAATTCAGACGATCCATTCGTTTTGTGGCGCGCTTTTGCGGCGGTTTCCGCTTGAAGCAGGTGTGTCGCCGCAATTCAAAGAACTTGATGAGCGCGAAACCAACGCCATTTTGGCGGACGTTTTGGACCGCATGGCTGAAGGTGATGGGCGCGATGCGATTGACGCTGTGGCCACGCATATTTCTGGCCAAGATGACATTGATCCGCTGCATTTGGCGCAACAAATTGTGCGCAAACGCGAAGATTTTCGCACGCCTGCCAGCGAGACCGACATTTGGGCGTGGTTTGATTTGCCTGATGGCTATAGCGAACACGATTTGCTGGGGTCCGTGTTTTTGGGCGATGAGGATGAGGCCTTAACGCGGGCTGCAAGTGTGATGGACGGCTCGCCCAACAAAACGGATGTGACCGCCGCCGCGATGTTGCGCGGTTGGGTGGGTGCCCAGCCTTCTGTTGGTTTGTTGCAGGAATTCGCAGGGGGTTTTCTGACCAAATCGGGCGAAAACCAAGGATTGTCGCGGTTTGGGCGTGCGCGTGCGGGGCTTCCGACCAAGAAACTTGCAACGCTTGAGCCGGAGGCTTTGCGGCAATTGTCGGAGCTGATGGAGCGCGTTTCGCAAGCGGCGATCAATTTACGCGCCTTGCAGTCAGCCCGAAAAACGGCCGCGCTGCATCAGTTTGCGGCGGCGCTTTTGCAACCGTATTACGACACGAAAGCGCGGCTTGGCTTGCTTGATTTCGACGATTTGGTGCTGAAAGCCCGCGATTTGCTGTCGATTTCCAGCGTCGCGCAATGGGTTTTGTTTCGATTGGATGGTGGCATTGACCACATTCTTGTGGACGAAGCGCAAGACACCAGCCCCGATCAATGGACAGTCATTCGCCTGCTCGCTGAAGAATTCACGGTGGGTGAAGGGGCGCGGGCGGATGTGACGCGCACGATCTTTGTAGTGGGTGACAAAAAGCAGTCGATTTATTCGTTTCAAGGGGCTGCGCCTGATGCCTTTGATGACATGAAACACCATTTCGGCGCGCGCCTTGGTGAGGCTGGGCAGTCGCTGCAAGACGTAGCGTTGCAACATTCGTTCCGGTCATCACCTGCCATTTTGTCGCTTACCGACCAGACTTTTGCGCAAACTGGCGGGCATGGTGTGGGCGGCGACACCAACCACATCGCTTTTTTCGAAGACATTCCGGGGCGGGTGGATCAATGGCCTTTGGTCGAAACCGAACCCAGCGAACCCGAGCCTGACGATTGGGAAAATCCCACGGATTTGGTGTCGCCTGAACACCACAGCATTCGATTGGCGGGCATGATCGCGCGCCACGTCAAAGACATGATCGAAACGGGGTCCATTCCGCGTAAAGACGGCGAAAGCACCAACATCAAACCGGGTGATATTTTGATTTTGGTGCGCAATCGGTCGGGGTTGTTTTACCCAATGATCCGCGCGCTGAAAAAGCTGTCTTTGCCCGTCGCGGGTGCCGATCAGTTGATTTTGAACGATGAATTGGCTGTGAAAGATATGACGTCGCTTTTGGCGTTTTTGTCGTTGCAAGATGACGATCTAGCCTTGGCGGAGGCGCTAAAGTCGCCTTTGTTTGGCTGGTCTGAGCAAGATCTGTTTTCGCTGGCGCATACGCGTACCGCCGCCACGTTGTGGCGCGAATTGCGGGATCGTCGTGCGGATTGGCCGACCACCTTTGAGGTTTTGGACGACTTGCGCCACACGTCAGAATTTTTGCGACCCTATGATTTGATTCAGCGCATTTTGGTGCGTCACGGCGGGCGTAAAAAATTCTTGGCGCGTTTGGGCAATGAGGCCGAAGACGGCTTGGATGCGCTTTTGCACCAAGCTTTGCATTATGAAACGACGCAAACGCCCAGTCTGACCGGCTTTATCGGTTGGCTTGGTGCCGAGGAAATCAAACTAAAACGCGTGCTGGATGAGTCCTCGAACCTGATCCGCGTGATGACCGTGCACGGATCGAAAGGGTTGGAAGCGCCCATCGTGATTTTGCCCGATACGCTGCGCGAAACCCAAGAGCCGAAGAACGAACTTGTTGATCTAGGCAGCGGTCAAATTGCGTGGAAATCGAGCAAAGACAGCAACCCAGAGGCGCTGAAACAGTCTCTAACCCAGCTGAAAGACAAGGAAGAGGAAGAAGCGCGCCGACTTTTGTACGTTGCGATGACGCGGGCTGAAAACTGGTTGATCGTGGCGGGCGCTGGCAAAATGAAAAAGGACAGCGGCTGTTGGTATCGCTTGGTTGAAGACGGAATGCGCGCAGCGGATGCGACGGAACACGCCTTTCCAAGCGGGCTTGGCACGCGGTTTGAACATGGCGTTTGGCCTGAGCGCACGGGCGAGGTGGACGCCACAACCCCTGACACAGCCTTGTTGCCGGATTGGGTCAAAGACAAAGCGATCGTGACGCCTGAAAAGAATATATATCTGTCGCCATCCGATTTGGGCGGCGCCAAAGCACTGGCGGGCACTGTGTCTGGGCGCGACGAAGAGGCCGCCATGCGTCACGGCAGCCAGTTGCACCTTTTGTTGGAACATTTGCCGGATCATCCGTCAGAAGCATGGCCAGACATTGCACGGTCACTTTTGCAAACGGGCGATTTATTTGCGACCCCGCGTGAACGCGACACGATTCTGGCAGAAGCCACCCGCGTGATGACGCAAACCTATGATTGGGATGTGTTTGGCGCAGGATCTTTGGCCGAAGTTCCGTTTTCAGGCACTTTGCCGTCGCTCAATCATCAGGCGGTTCATGGCATCATCGACCGGTTGATTGTGGACGATGCCGTTGTGCGTGTCGTTGACTATAAATCCAATGAAATCATACCCGAAACGCCAAATGAGGTGCCTGTCGGATTGCTTAGGCAGATGGGGGCATATCTTGAGGTCTGTGCAGCGATGTATCCTAATCATCAGATAGAAGTGGCTATTTTGTGGACACGCACCGCCACACTTATGCCATTGGCGCACGATATGGTGATGTCAGCATTTCAAGAGGCCACTACATCTTGACCCTTGGGGGCAGGACACCTAGGTTCTGAGCAAGATTGAAATCAGGAGAGATCAAATGGCCACTGTTGCTGTCACAGATGCAAGTTTTGAAGCCGATGTTCTTAAATCCGACGTTCCAGTGATCGTCGATTTTTGGGCTGAATGGTGCGGACCATGTAAACAAATCGGGCCAGCGCTCGAAGAATTGTCTGCAGAGTTCGAAGGCAAAGTTAAAATCGTCAAAGTAAACATTGACGAAAACCCGAATTCACCAGCGCAGTTTGGTGTACGCTCCATTCCAGCGCTTTTCATGGTGAAAAACGGTGAAGTTGTGTCCAACAAAGTTGGCGCAGCGCCTAAAACCGCTATCGCAAGCTGGATCACAGAAAGCGTTTAAGTCTTTTTGTAAATGACTGAAAAAGGGGTGCCATCGGTGCCCCTTTTTTATACGGTACGTTCCATTGACTTGCGTTGGCGCAGGGGCGTTCACATATAGACTGCAACGAGAGGACAAATCATGGCTGATGATCAATTCCCAGGCTGGCACGGCACGACCATTATCGGTGTGCGGCGCGGCAATGAGGTCGTCGTTGCAGGCGACGGACAAGTGAGTCTTGGACAGACTGTTATCAAAGGCACCGCGCGCAAAGTGCGTCGTCTGAAGCCCGGTGGACATGAAGTTGTTGCGGGTTTTGCAGGCTCGACTGCGGATGCTTTTACGCTTTTGGAACGTCTTGAGGCGAAACTTGAGGCCACACCCGGTCAATTGGCGCGCGCAAGCGTGGAATTGGCCAAGGATTGGCGCACAGATAAATACCTGCAAAAGCTGGAAGCGATGCTGATCGTCACCGACGGAACCGAGCTTTTGGTCATCACCGGCGCGGGTGATGTGTTGGAGCCTGAACATGACGTGGCTGCGATTGGATCGGGCGGAAACTTTGCTTTGGCGGCCGCGCGTGGCCTGATGGAAACCGAAAAATCCGCTGAAGAAATTGCGCGCTCTGCGATGGCGATTGCTTCGGACATTTGTGTGTACACCAACGGAAAATTGACCGTGGAGACGATTAAAAAATGACCAACTTGACCCCACGCGAAATCGTATCTGAGCTGGATCGCTTTATCATTGGTCAAAACGACGCCAAGCGCGCTGTTGCCGTGGCGTTGCGCAATCGCTGGCGTCGCAAGCAGTTGGACGATGATCTGCGCGATGAAGTGTACCCTAAGAATATCTTGATGATCGGGCCAACTGGCGTTGGTAAAACCGAAATTTCGCGACGTTTGGCCAAGCTTGCCCGCGCGCCCTTTATCAAAGTTGAGGCCACGAAATTTACCGAAGTGGGATATGTCGGGCGTGATGTGGAACAGATCGTGCGCGATTTGGTGGATGCCGCGATTTCCGAGACCCGTGAATACATGCGCGAAGATGTCAAAGCCAAGGCGCATCAAGCCGCGGAAGATCGCGTGATCGAGGCCATTGCAGGCACAGATGCGCGCGAACAGACGCGTGAGATGTTTCGCAAGAAACTGAAATCAGGCGCGCTGGACGACACTGAAATTGAACTTGAGATGCAAGACACATCGTCGCCGATGGGTGGGTTTGAAGTGCCTGGTCAGCCGCAAATGGGCGGCATGATGAACCTTGGTGATATTTTCGGCAAAGCCTTTGCGGGGCGCACGGTGCGCAAGAAAATAAAGGTGTCCGAAAGCTACGACGTGCTGATTTCGGAAGAGGCCGACAAGCTGTTAGATGACGAAACCGTCACGCGCAATGCGCTTGAAGCTGTTGAGCAAAATGGCATCGTGTTTTTGGATGAAATCGACAAAGTTTGTGCGCGTGCAGATGCGCGTGGCGCGGATGTGTCGCGCGAAGGGGTGCAACGCGATTTGCTGCCTTTGATCGAGGGCACGACCGTTTCGACCAAACATGGCCCTGTGAAAACCGACCATATTTTGTTCATCGCCTCTGGTGCGTTCCACGTGGCTAAGCCTTCGGATTTATTACCAGAATTGCAAGGTCGCTTGCCAATTCGCGTTGAATTGCAAGCCTTGGGCGAGGGCGACTTTGTGCGCATTTTGACCGAAACCGACAATGCGCTGACGTTGCAATACACAGCGCTGATGGCGACCGAAGAGGTCACCGTGCAGTTCACCGAAAAAGGCATCAAGGCCATCGCATCTGTCGCGGCTGAGGTGAACACCACCGTTGAAAACATCGGCGCGCGGCGGCTTTACACCATTCTGGAACGGGTGTTCGAAGAGCTGTCTTTTGCAGCGCCCGATCGCGGCGGCGAGACCATTACGGTTGATGATGCATATGTCCGCGCAAGCGTGGGTGACATGGCGCAAACGGCGGATGTAAGCCGCTTTATGCTCTAGGGAATTTTTGCACAGGGCCTTTTCGCCCGTGTTTTGTGCTTTCTTTTTGGCCAACACGCGCTACACGGACGCATGAGCTATGTGCAATTTATCATCCAAAACGCCCGTTGGTTGCTGGCCGGCTTTTTGCTGTGCCTGACGTCTTCCTATGGGCAGACGTATTTCATTTCGATTTTTGCAGGCGAAATCCGCGCTGAATTTGGCCTAAGTCATACGGCGTGGGGTTGGATTTATGCGGCGGGCACGATGGCCTCGGCTGCGACGATGGTTTGGGCGGGCACGCTGACAGATCGGTTCCGCGTGCGCCAATTGGCCCCTGTGGTTTTGATCGGATTGGCGCTGGCCAGTTTGTCGATGTCACTGGTGCCAAGTGCGGTGCTGCTTGTCGGTGTGATTTTCGCGCTGCGCCTGTTTGGGCAAGGCATGTCGGGGCATATCGCGATGGTCGCCATGGCGCGGTGGTTTCACGCGACGCGCGGACGGGCTTTGTCGATTGCCACGCTTGGGTTTGCTGTTGGCAACGCGATTTATCCGATGATCTTTGTGGCTTTGATGGCCTTTTTCGGTTGGCGAGAGTTGTGGGTGTTGGCCGCGGGGCTTGCTGTGCTTTTGATCCCTGTGATCAAATGGCTGCTGCGCACTGAGCGCACACCGCAGTCTATCGCCAAATCGCATGCGTCTTTGGGCATGAACGGCGTGCATTGGACCCGCAAAGACATGTTCAAACACTGGCTGTTTTGGATGGTCATTCCTTTGGTTATTGGACCGCCTGCATGGATCACCGCGTTCTTTTTCCAGCAGGTGCCTTTGGTGGAGGCCAAGGGCTGGTCGCTGCTGGAATTCGTGGCGCTATTTCCGATCATGACGCTGGGCTCTGTGCTGAACAATGTGGCCGCAGGTGTGGCTGTGGATCGTTGGGGAGCAGGGCGGTTGTTGCCCTTTATGGTCATGCCGTTTTTGATCGGCTTCGTGATCTTCGGCACCAGCAGCTCAATCATGATGGCGGGGCTTGGCATCACTTTTTTGGGCATCGGCATGGGGTCGCAAGGCACGATTGTAAGCGCTTTTTGGGCGGAACATTACGGCACGCAGTTCATCGGATCGATCAAGGCGGCGATCATGGCGCTGTCTGTCTTCGGGTCGGCGATTGGGCCTGCCGTGTCAGGATCACTGATTGACGCGGGGATCTCTCTGGATGCGCAACTGATTGGTTATGCTGGATATTTTGGTATCACGGCGGTGCTCGCGTATATGGGAACCACGCGCGCGCGCCCGCTTTTACCCGTTGCGCCGAAGATAGACGTAGTAGGCACCTGATCCGCCGTGCGACAGGTGGGCTTCGGTCACTTGCATCACCAATAGTTTCAACGGCGCGGCCCGCAGCCATTGCGGTGTTTGATGCTTGAGAATGCCCATGCGGGTTGGAATTGGACCGCCTTCGTCGCGGTCTTTGCCTTTGCCGGTGATGACCAGAACAAGGCGCAAACCGCGCGCGTGCGAGGACATAATGAAGTTTGTCAGGGCAGGGTGCGCTTGCGCCATTGTCATGCCGTGCAAATCAATGCGGGCCTCTGGCGCCAGTTTGCCCTTGCGCATTTTGCCGTATTTTTTGCGGTCCATTTGCAGCGGGGCTTGCTGTAGTTCGACCGAAATAGACGGCATCAAATTGTGGCGAGGTGCGGGCTTTTTGGCCTTACTGCCGACCGAGAACTCTTGGATCTGCTGTTTGAGTGTCTTGGGGTTTTTGCTTGGCTCAATCGGCTTTTTGGGCGGCGGTGTTGGGGTTTTTGAAACAGACGGCTTGGTTTCGGCATGCAAAGGGATGGTGGATTTTTTCACCTCATCCCACAAAGAGCGCTCTTCTTCGCTCAATGTTCTGTTGCGCCGTCGTGCCATGTCGGGTTCTGTTCCTCACGCCTATCGGCCAAATGCGTTTTTTCAAAGCGCCGAGACCGAAAAAAGCCAGTGCGGCAATCGCAGCACTGGCTTTGGTATTATGCGCCGGTTGCGACCAATTGCCAGTTTGGATCGTTGCTGCCCATGGGGCGCGCAAAGGTCCAAATGTCTTTTTGGTGCTTGGGTCTGTTGGGGTCGCCCTCAACAATTGCGCCTTCAGTATCACGTGCAACAGATGTGATTTCAGACACAAAGCGCACTTTGATTTCCTCTTCTTGGGCGTCGTGATCCAGTTCAACCGCAACGATTTGCGTTTCGCGCAAGCCGTTGAATTGCGCCTCGACGGTCAGACCCGCAACTTTGCGGCTGTCGATGACAGATTGGAACGCCTCTTCCACATCGTCAGAAATAAAGTCCGACACTTCGGACAGATCCCCGTTCTCAAAGCCCATCAAAATCATTTCATAGGCCGCACTTGCGCCATTCAAAAAGTCGATCACAGAAAAATCTGGTTCTGTGCGCTTCAGTTCGGCCAGCGCGATTGCCGCGTCTGATCCTTCGGGCACGTTGTCGACGATATCGTGATCCACGCCGCCTTCGATCACCTCGAATTTTGCTTTCGCATCAGCTTGCGTGTTGAGCGGATCAACACGTGGTTTTTCAAAACCTTCACGCGTCCCCAAGACATTGCGCAGGCGCAGTATCAAAAAAATTGCTATTCCGGCTAGAACCAGAACGGAGACCAAACTACTTCCCATCGATACCTCTTTTCTATCGGAGCATAGTAAAACGCTCGCTTTGTTCCTATGTAGGTTGTCGGTGGTACCAAGTCCACCAGTGCCGCCAACTTTTGAAAGGGCCTGCTATGTGGTTATTTGCATTTTTTGTTGCTGTTCCTGTGATTGAAATCGCCCTGTTCATTCAGGTCGGCGGATTTTTGGGCTTATTCCCAACATTGGCGATCGTGATTTTGACGGCCGTTTTGGGCAGCTATCTGGTCAAACAACAAGGTGCCATCGCGATGTCGCAGCTGCGATCTTCGTTTGGCGAATTGCGTGACCCGAGCGAACCCTTGGCCCATGGCGCGATGATTTTATTTTCGGGCGCTTTGCTTTTGACGCCTGGTTTTTTCACTGACGCCTTTGGATTTTTGCTGTTGGTGCCGGCGTTTCGCGCCTTTGCCTTCAAAGAATTGCAAAAACGCGTGTCCGTGCAAAGCTTCAGCATGGGCGGCAGCGCTGGGTTTCAAACCCAAAACCCGCGCCAAACCCACGACCCAGACGTCATTGATGGCGAATGGGAGCCTGTTTCCTCTGAGGATTCCGAGAATAATGGGACTTCTGGCTGGACGCGGCATTGAGCCGACTTTTCCAACCTGATACAAAGCGACGACTTTGAATTTTTGAGGATAAAACAGATGGCCGAAAACGGTGAAACAACGGCGCCAGCAGCGGAACAACCTGCTGAGCAAGTCAAAATGCAAGTTCTGGGCCAATTCGTCCGTGACATGTCGTTTGAAAACATTCTTGCGCAAAAAGGTTTGAAAGCCGAAGGGCGTCCAAACATTTCCGTACAAGTTGCACTTGATGCGAAAAAACGTGAAGGCGCGGACAACCAGTTTGAAGTTGCGATCAAATTGAACGTGAAATCCGAGACTGAAAACGCGGCTGAAACGCTGTTCATTCTTGAGCTGGATTACGCTGGCATTTTCCACATCGAAAATGTGCCTGACGCGCAAATGCACCCATACCTGATGATCGAATGCCCACGCATGTTGTTCCCGTTCACACGTCGCATCGTGCACGATTTGACACGTGACGGTGGCTTCCCGCCGCTGAACCTCGACACCATCGATTTTGTTCAGCTGTACCGCCAAGACATGCAGCGTCGCGCTGCTGCGCAACAAGCGGCTACACCAGCGGACGCGCCAGTTAACTAAGTCTAGCGCTATTTATTCCACAACGCGCCGTCGCCCATCGCCTCAACAAAGGCTGCATGGGCGGCGGCTTCTTCGTCAGTCAAACGGGGTGGCAAAGCCGTAGGCCGGCGCGATGGACGCCACTGATCAGAAGCCGCGGAAGTTGTGCCTGATTTGCTTTCTTTGGTGTCCGGTGCCAGCACCAAATCGGGCTGACGACCACCGATAAGCTCAAGATAAACTTCTGCCAAAATCTCGGAATCGAGCAACGCGCCGTGCAACGTACGGTTTGAGTTGTCGATGTGGAACCGCCGACACAAAGCATCCAGCGTTGCAGGCGAGCCGGGGAACTTTTTGCGCGCGATGGCGAGCGTATCGAGGGCCTGTTCAAACGGAATTTGTCGCAAGCCAGCGGTTTTAAGCTCGGCATTCAAGAATTTCATATCGAAGGCCGCGTTGTGGATCACAAGCGTGCTGTCGCC
>NZ_JBDMZG010000179.1:0-4857 GCF_039769035.1 Pacificibacter sp. | reverse complement strand
CAGACTGTGCATACCCCGCCTTATGCCGACAGCACAGTCATATCCGCGTATCTGAAAGAGACGGGAGCGGAGGGTGTCGTGTCCCGAATGGGTCGACTAGATGCGGCCATTATGGATGCCGCGCCCAGGCTCAAGGTGATTTCAAAACATGGGGTCGGTGTCGACAATATCGACATCCAGGCTGCTGCTGAGCGGGGTATTCCGGTTCTGGTCGCGACTGGCGCAAACGCTGTTTCCGTTGCCGAGCACGTGATTGCGCTGCTACTTGCCACGGTGAAGCGCGTGCTGCCTCTCGATGCTGGTTTGCGTGCCGGACGTTGGGAAAAGCCAGGCTATTCCGGCAGTGAGATTGCCGGATCAACTATGGGGCTGATGGGTATGGGTGCGATTGCACAAGCCACGGGGCGCATGGCCAAGGGGCTTATGCTGCGCCTGGTGGGTTTTGACCCTTATGCCCCAGACAGCGCGTTTGAAGCGCTTGGCGTGCAACGCTGTACGAGTTTTGACGACCTGTTGGACCAGGCTAATATATTGTCATTGCATTGTCCGTTGACCGACCAAACGCGGTCCATCCTGAACGCGGATGCACTGGCTCGTATGCCAGCGGGTAGCTACGTCATCAACACCGCACGCGGCGGATTGATCGACGAGGCGGCGTTAGTCGCC
This sequence comes from Pacificibacter sp., assembly GCF_039769035.1. Lineage (NCBI taxonomy): Bacteria > Pseudomonadati > Pseudomonadota > Alphaproteobacteria > Rhodobacterales > Roseobacteraceae > Pacificibacter > Pacificibacter sp. Next base: position 4,191 of record NZ_JBDMZG010000179.1, on the reverse strand, counting down.
GCGATTCAATCTGGGCATATTGCCGGCGCAGGGCTTGATACTTTTGCGGTCGAACCGCCTGCCGCTGATCACCCGTTTTTCAACGTGCCGGAAATCGTCATGACCCCGCATATCGGCGGCGTGACTCGCGAGGCAGGTGCGCGCGTCGGTGTCGACGCGGTGCGCGGTATTTTTCAGGTCCTAAACGGTCTGCCCGTGGCGCCCGAACGCATCATCAACCGCAAACTTTTAGCCGCCGCGCAGGCGGAACGATTCAGCGTGGGGAAATCGCTATGACCATCGGTTTTCGTATCCTGAAACGCGATCGCGTTGCCCCAGCCGAACTTGTTGCTGAATTTGCAAAATTACCCGTCGCAAACGTGTCTGACAGCATGGCGCGTATGACTGCGGCTGGATCATCGCTGCGTCCGATGCATGCGTCCGGGGGAATGGCAGGTGTAGCGCTGACGGTCAAGGCGCGGCCCGGCGACAATCTGATGCTACATAAAGCCATCGACATGGCACAGCCCGGTGATGTGATTGTCATGGATGCTGGGGGCGATACGACCAATGCCCTGTTTGGCGAAATGATGCTGGCCTATGCGATCAAGCGCGGCGTGGCTGGATTGGTGCTCAATGGTGCGATCAGGGATTCGGATGCAATGAAAGAGGTCAATCACCCGGTCTTTGCCGTTGGTGTAACGCATCGCGGCCCCTTTAAGGACGGGCCGGGTGAAATAAATGTGCCTATCGCGATCGATGGCATGGTGGTTCATCCCGGTGACATCATCATTGGCGACGGCGATGGCGTGCTTTGTGTGCCGCTAGATGCAGCCGACGACGTCCTAAAAAAAGCGCAGGTAAAGCTGGCGGCAGAAACCGCACAGATGCAAGCCATCGCCGAAGGCAAAAACGATCGGTCATGGGTGGATACAACGCTGCGTAAGCTTGGCTGTGTCCTGCCCAAAGACTGAAATACAAAAAAATCGCATGAACAGGAGGAATGACATGCTTAACATCTTTAAAAAAACCGCCATTGCAGGTGCAATGATCCTAACCGCGGGGACGGCGCTGGCTGAATATCCTGAAAAACCCATCGAGGTGATCGTCGGATATTCCGCAGGCGGTGGCACCGACGTAATGGCCCGTACGACCATGCCATTCATTGAAAAATATCTGGGTAATGGTGCCAGCATCGTGGTCAAGAACATGCCCGGTGCTTCGGGCCAGATTGGCATCACCGAAGTGGCTGGTTCCGAACCGGATGGCTACACCCTCGGCACATTCAACCTGCCGGGCATGATGGCTCGTACGCTGGACCGCGAGGCGGCATACGACCGCAACAGCTTTACCTATCTGGCAAACGTAGTAAACGATCCCAACGTGATCGTCTCGGCGAAGGGCAGCGGGATAAATTCGATGGATGATCTAATCGCGGTGGCCAAAGAAGCCCCTCTGGCGGTGACCGTTGGTATGTCGTCTCTTGGTGGCGATGACCACTTCCTGCTGATCAAATTGCAGAAACTGACAGAAACCGAATTCACCGTCGTACCGTTTAAGGGCTCTGCCCCCGCGCGAACTGCGGTGATGGGCGGCCATGTCGCCGTAGGAATCTTCAACGTGTCCGAAGTTGCGAAATTTCAGGGTGAGCTGAACGTGCTTGGCGTTGCACAGCCCGCGCGTTCCGATTTCGCGCCCGAAGTTCCAACATTCCGCGAGCAGGGTCTTGATCTGATCAATGGCTCAATGCGCGGTGTTGTTGCCCCCGCTGGCCTGCCCAAAGATGTGGCAGATGCTCTGCGCGCGGCCTTTGAAAAGGCAGCGCAGGATCCCGATTTCCTCAAGGCCATGGCCGATACCGCTAACCCAGTGTCTATGGTTACCGGCGAAGAGTTCCGCGAGCTGACCGACGGTCTTTATGACCTGGCCAAAGAAACTTGGGAAACGACCCCCTGGAACTAAGCGAAACAAGCGCAGGGGGAGCTTTTATTTCTCTGCGCATCCCATTCTGACCCAACGGATCCAACACTATGACCGACCATCTAAAGAACCGCCTGCTCAGGCCCGAGACGCTGACAGCGCTTTTCATTAGCGTCATCGCCATCGGGTTCCTAGTTCCAACGTCCAAGCTGCGCTCGATCTCGGCGTTGTTGCCTGCCGCGATGCTGATCGGTCTGATTGTTCTGGGCGTGGTTCTGCTGGTGATTGATCAACACAAAGCATCGAGAGGCGAAACCGCAGCCGCGATGACCAAAGCACCCAAACGTGTCGCTGGCGCGTTCCTGCTGATCCTTGGATACGCATTGGCAACCGATTTCGTTGGTTTCTATGTCAGTACCGCAATTACCATTCCACTTGTGGCTTTTGCTTTCGGCTATCGCAACCCGCTGGGCCTTGCGATTGCGACTGTCATCGTTGTAGGCACAACTTGGATGATCTTTGATTTTGGGATGTCACAAGATTTTCCCTCTGGCCGTCTTTGGGGGCGCTAAACAATGTATTCTGATCTTTTGCAAGCATTGCCGAACGTCTTGGAATGGACGAACTTTGCCGCCGTCATTATCGGGGTGATCGCTGGCATCGTTGTGGGTGCCATGCCGGGTCTGTCTGCCACCATGGCGATTTCTGTTCTTGTGCCGTTTACCTTTGGACTTGAGCCACTTGTCGCGCTCGGACTTATGGCAGGCATTTATAACGGTGCAATGTATGGTGGTGCGATCCCAGCCGTACTGTTGCGCATCCCTGGCACACCTGCTGCCGTTGCCACCACCTTTGACGGCTACCCGATGGCACAAAAGGGCGAAGGTGGATTCGCGCTACAGGTTGCGGTCATTTCTTCAGCTATCGGTGGCATCGCTTCTGCTTTTGCACTGATGCTGCTGGCCCCTCCTTTGTCCAAGGTGACACTACTCTTTGGTCCTTCCGAAGTGTTCTGGGTTGCGGTCTTTGGTCTTGCCTCAATTATTTTCTTGCTGGGTGGCAACCCTGTCAAGGGCCTGATTTCGGCCTTTTTTGGCGTGTTCGTTTCGGTCATCGGGTCTGACCCGATCTATGGCAACGATCGCTTTACTTTTGGCCAGCTGGAAATCCTGGATGGCATTCACATCGTGATCCTGCTGGTCGGCCTTTACGCGCTGCCGCCAGTTGTTGACCTGTTAGAAACCCCACTAAAGACCGGCGTGGATAATTCCAAACTTGGTACCGAGTCGATCTGGAAGGCGCTGCCGCGTATGAAAGGGTATTGGAAGACCTGGTTACGCGGGTCGGCCATTGGCATCTGGATCGGTATTTTGCCCGGGGCAGGTGGGTCGATGGCGGCGTTCATGTCATATAATGAGGCACGCCGCAGCTCGACGAACCCCGAGGTCTGGGGCGAGGGTGAGCCCGAGGGCGTTGCCGCCGCCGAAGTTGCGAACAATGCCGACACCGCGTCGGCGTTGATCCCGGCACTGACGCTGGGCATCCCCGGTACCGCTGTTGCGGCGGTCATGCTGGGGGGGCTGCTGGTTCATGGATTGCAGCCGGGCCCGATGCTGTTTCGCGAAAACCCTGACATCGTTTTTGGCTTTATGTGGCAGTTTCTGTTCGGTGCGATCCTGCTGGTGCTTTTGGGCGGCTCGTTGGCTACTAATTCGTTTGCCCACCTGCTGAACCTTCCACGTCCACTTCTGGGATCTGTCATCATCGTACTGATGCTAATCGGTGTTTATTCGATACATGGCCGTATGTTCGACGTTTACCTGATGCTTGGCTTTGGCGCGATTGGTTGGGTGATGGACCGGCTTAAGTTCCCGCTTCCTCCGGTCGTGTTGGGCCTGATCCTGGGCGGCTTTGCCGAAGAGAACTTGCGCCTTGCCCTGCGGATCGGACGCGGTGATCCGATGATCCTTTTCCAGAATATGACGAGCTTGATCCTCGTGGCGCTGACCATCGCCGTGATCATCGGCCCGACGCTGAAAAAGCGTTTCATCAACAGCCGCAAGACCGCGTGATGATCAGTTTGTGAAAAGATTTTCATGCAGCCAAATCGGTGCTGTCAGACGAATGAGAACTCGCATCGGATTGCTGGCGCAGCCTGAATCTATGCGCTCAATAATTGACGTCACTCAGTAAGATCGGCGGTTCGATTGATCTTGAAATTGTCTCGTGAGTAGAAGTGGCGCTCCTGATTGAAATGGTTGTGGACTGAAGAGTGGACGGCAGCGAACTTTT
>NZ_JBDMZG010000178.1:0-3229 GCF_039769035.1 Pacificibacter sp. | reverse complement strand
AGCGCGATTTCGCGCCATGTGATCACGGCCTGTGCGGCCGCATCGCCCTTGGCGCCGGTGGCTTCATACGCTTCGATCAAACGCAGTGCGCCAGCGGCGGTCCGGGGTGGGTAGGCGGTGAGATAGTCAATAACTTGGCGCGTTTCGCCTGTCTTGGGGATCGATTTCTCGCCCATTTGGGCCAAAAGCGGCAAGCCTGGCCAATCGGGGTTTTTACGCAAAAATGCGCGGTATTCCGCGAAGGTTCCTTTGCCAGCGCGCAGTCGATGCCACTCGATGACATCGCGCCCTAGGCCCGTGGCCTCTGATTTTGCGCGATCCCAGTCACCTGCAGTCCGAAATGTGTAGGCAGAACGTAAAGCATCCGCATCGGGCGATTGAGCCTGTGCAGTGGCAGAAAATGCTATAAAAACAGCGGTATAGATGGCGCGGATCATCGCGTGTGGGCCTCATGTGCTCAATTTTTTATGGATCGTTTTGCAACAAAGGTAGCGCTTGTGTGTTAAGTCGCAAGACACATTCTTGGCATTCCCTGCGAAGGCGGCTAGTTTCCGCGTGAAATTCAATGAGGCGATTCAGTCCGCGCGGGCAGATATCGCCCTTTCTGTAGAAGAAAAGGAGCGCACAATGTTTAAAGGGTCATTTCCAGCCCTGGTGACGCCGTTTAAGGACGGCTCAGTGGACTTTGACGCGCTCAAACGCTTGGTTGAGTGGCACATTGCCCAAGGTACAAACGGTTTGGTTCCTGTCGGGACAACTGGCGAAAGCCCAACATTGACGCATGCTGAGCACGAAAAAGTGGTCGAAGTTGTTGTTGAAACAGCGGCGGGTCGCATTCCTGTGATTGCGGGCGCTGGCTCGAACAATACGGCTGAAAGCATCCATCTTGCGCAACACGCTGCCAAGGTCGGCGCGGATGCAGCTTTGGTTGTGACGCCGTATTACAACAAACCGACGCAAGCAGGCCTGATTGCGCATTTCACAGCGATCCATGACGCTGCTGATATTCCGATCATTATCTACAACATTCCTGGCCGCTCTATCGTCGACATGTTGCCTGAAACAATGGGCGATTTGGCCAAGTTGCCACGTATCGTTGGCGTCAAAGATGCTACGGGAGACCTTGCACGTGTGCCTGCCACGCGGATCACTTGCGGCACCGACTTTTTGCAGATGTCCGGCGAAGATGCGACGGCTTTGGGCTTCAACGCTCACGGCGGGCGCGGCTGTATTTCGGTGACAGCAAACGTTGCACCTAAGCTTTGCAGTGAAATGCAAGCGGCGACATTGGCTGGTGATTATGCTTTGGCGCTTGAGATCACGGACAAGCTGATGCCATTGCACCAAGCGATCTTTGTTGAGCCTGGTTTGTGCGGCGTGAAATATGCGATGTCGCTTTTGGATCTGTGCCCAGAAGACGTGCGCTTGCCATTACTGCCGGTGTCTGATGACACCAAAGCACAAATCAAAGCGGCTTTGCAGCACGCGGGTTTGCTCTAAATCTTAGCCTGCTGCATGTACTGATTTGAAAAGGGGGCCTCGGCTCCCTTTTTGTTTCAATAGTCGTGTGGCTTTTGCTTTCGCAAAGAGTCCAGTTGGTTGCGGCGCACGTGGCGCAGCACTTCCATCAAGAGCGCTGTCATCATCCCGATGTTCAAAAGCCCGTTGGTCGCGCACAACCCGCTGAGCAGGCGCCATTCTATTGGCAACAACAGGTCGCCGAACCCCAAGGTCGTAAAGGACACGAGTGCGAAATAAAGCGCCTCTTCGAAGTTGTCGAAAATATGCAGCACGCGAAATGCGATCGCCCAGATCCAAACACCCGCTGTGATCATCCATAAAACGGCCACCACTGCGCCTGCCAAAACGATGGCTAATTTCGGGCGATGCGGCTCCCTGATGAGCCATTTGTGCGATCGATTGAGAATGATTTCGAACACCAAGAAACCGAGTGTTGCGACCGCTACGGACATTAAAATCAGAAACGTGCCGATAAAAATTTGAATAAACATGGCCGGTCATACTCCGCTATTAACAGCAATATGCCAGAGCCAGCGCATGCGGACCAGTGGACACTGTCGCGCGGATGCCGTAATTGAACCGCATTATGGCAAAGAAAATGACCGCAGAAGAGAAAAACTACAAAGTGATCGCCGAAAATCGGCGCGCACGCTACGACTATGCCATCGAGAGCGATCTCGAATGTGGCATGTTGTTGGAAGGCTCTGAGGTCAAATCCCTGCGCACGGGCGGGTCCAATATCGCCGAAAGCTATGCGGCAGTTGAAGACAACGAACTTTGGTTGGTTAATTCTTATATCGCGCCTTACCAGCAAGCGATGTTCCCGCACGAAGAGCGGCGCAAGCGTAAGTTGCTGGTCTCAAAACGTGAATTGTCCAAGCTGTGGCAAGCCACTGGCCGCGAAGGCATGACGCTTGTGCCTTTGGTGATGTATTTCAACCATAAAGGCCGTGTCAAAATTAAGATTGGCATCGCTAAGGGTAAGAAAAATCACGATAAACGTGCATCTGATGCCAAACGCGATTGGGCGCGCCAAAAGTCGCGCTTGATGCGTCAAAACTCCTAAAATTACGGTCCGACTTACGCCAACTTGGGGAAAACACTGCGTTTTCTCCCCTGTTTTTGCATGCTTTGCATGTTTTAGGCAGGGCACAACAAAGCGAAAGGTCAGCTTTGCAATTCACAATAAGACCTTGGCAAAGGAACGTACTATGGAACAAATCATCATTCAGTTGATCGCGGGCGCTATTGGCGGCAACGCAGTTGGTAAAATGGCACCGAAACTCAACCTCGGCGGTCTTGGCAACTCTCTTGCCGGTATTGTTGGTGGTGGTCTTGGTGGCCAGATCTTGGGCATGCTTGGCGCTGGCGGAATGGGCGCAGCTGTTGACGCGGCGACTGGCGCAGGTGGAATCGACCTTGGCACAATCATCCAAAGCTTTGCAGGCGGCGGCGTTGGTGGCGGTGTCTTGATGGCTGTGATCGGCTTGGTTAAGTCACAAATGAGCAAGTAAACCTGCTGATAGAATGTTGCGAGGGCGTGCTGAAAAGCACGCCTTTTTGCGTTTTAGGGGCGATTTCGCGCGATATGCACAGAAACGCGCCTTTGAACGGTCTCGCGTCTTGCATGAAACAAGGCAGAGCGTTATGCGAAGATATCCCAATTCAAAGGCTGAGAAATGCCCCATAGCGACCCGAATACAATCGT
>NZ_JBDMZG010000177.1:0-3740 GCF_039769035.1 Pacificibacter sp. | reverse complement strand
GGCGGATGAAGTGTTCGCTGACATCCTGCGTCGCAAATCCGCGCGGGTGATCTTGGGTGTGAACAAAGCCGAAGGCCACGCGGGCGAATCTGGGTTCCTGGAAGCCTATTCTTTGGGTCTGGGTGAGCCTGTGCGTTTGTCTGCGGAGCACGGCGAAGGCATGTCGGATCTTTATGACATGTTGGTGCCGATTGCGGACGAATTCGAAGAGCGCGCTGAGCGCGATGCACCTGACGTCGATGTTGTACTCACCGATGAAGATTTCGATGATGACGATGACAACTTGGGGTCTTCACGCGATTTTACGCTTGAGAAACCGTTGCAAATTGCCGTTGTTGGCCGCCCAAATGCGGGAAAATCGACCCTGATCAACAAGCTGTTGGGCGAGGAGCGTTTGCTCACTGGTCCTGAAGCGGGCATCACCCGCGACAGTATCTCTGTGACGATGAACTGGAACGATACGCCTGTGCGTGTGTTTGACACCGCCGGCATGCGCAAAAAGGCTAAGGTTCAGGAAAAGCTTGAAAAACTGTCTGTCTCTGACGGCTTGCGCGCGGTGAAATTTGCCGAGGTTGTGGTTGTCTTGCTCGATGTTTCTATTCCGTTTGAGCAGCAAGATTTGCGCATCGCCGATTTGGCCGAACGCGAGGGCCGTGCAGTGGTCATCGCGGTGAACAAATGGGACGAAGAGACCGACAAGTCCAACAAAGCCAAACTTTTGCGGGAAGAATTTGCACGTCTGTTGCCGCAGCTCAAAGGCGCGCAACTTATCACTGTGTCTGCCAAAACCGGCAAGAACCTCGATAAGTTGCAAGAAGCCATTCTCAAGGCGCATGAAATTTGGAACCGCCGTGTGCCAACCGCGCGTCTCAACAGCTGGCTGAAAGCCATGACCGAAGCGCACCCGCCACCCGCACCGGGTGGTCGCCGCATCAAGCTGCGCTACATGACCCAAGCCAAAACCCGTCCACCGGGTTTCGTGGTGATGTGTTCGCATGCTGACAAATTGAATGAGACGTATAAACGTTATCTTATCAATGGGTTGCGGATTGATTTTGATATGCCTGGCACACCCATTCGCTTGTTCTTCCGTGATCAAGGTGAAGCCAACCCATACAAAAACAAGACAAAATCTGTGCCGTCGCGCTTGCGCAAGCACCTTGGTAAAGGGCGTGCGGACGAAAAGAATAAGTGGTGATTTCTCACCGCTTATGACAGCAAAAAACGGCGCGTCTTGGTCTCAAGTCGCGCCGTTTTTCTATTCTGTCTCTGGAGGAAAGGCCGATCTAAATGTCGACTTCGACCCAGATGGGTACGTGGTCCGATGGTTTCGCTTTGGCACGGGCAAAGGCGTCGATTTGACAATCTTGTAGCGTGTCGGCAGCTTGCGGTGACATCAAGAAATGGTCGATGCGAATGCCATCGTTGCGATCAAAGGCGCCAGCTTGATAATCCCAAAAGGTATAAGTCTCATCTGCGCCATTTTTGACCCGCAGAGCGTCCGTAAAGCCCAAGTCCATCAACTTGCGAAACATCGCGCGGCTCTCGGGGCGAAACAGGGCATCTTTGCGCCACGCGTCAGGCCGCTTGGCGTCTTCGGCTTGAGGGATCAAGTTAAAATCGCCCGCCATAAAAAACGGTTCTTCAAGGGCCATGAGATCACGGGCGCGGTCTTCAAGGCGTTGCATCCATTTCAGTTTGAAATCGTATTTTGAACCCTCCACAGGGGTGCCGTCGCTGTTCAAATCAACTGGATTGCCGTTGGGCAAATACAAGCCGCAAATGCGCATCGATGTCTTCTCACCGATCACGGTCGCCTCGATATAGCGCGCCTCGATATCATCCGCGCCGTCACGCCCCATGCCCGCGCCATTGGGCAGGCCTCTGGTGACGTCTTCAAGTGGGACTTTCGACAAAAGAGCCACGCCGTTGAATGATTTTTGCCCATGCGTTTCAACGATATAGCCCATGTCCTCGAAATGAGCGCGTGGGAAATTTTCGTCGATGGATTTGATTTCTTGCAAAATCACCACATCGGGATCAGCTTCTTTTAGCCAATCGGTGAGCGCGTTGATCCGCGCCTTGATACCGTTGATATTAAAGCTGGCAATTTTCATGTTGGACCCGTCAATCTGGTGCGTGTTGAACGTAGTTTAGGCGGTCAAATCAGTAAGGGAAAGCGCCGATCACGCTTGATCTGCAATCGCGCGGCCACATGCGGCGGCGGACGACCATGCCCATTGAAAATTGTATCCGCCTAGCCATCCGGTGACATCCACAACTTCGCCAATGAAATACAAGCCTTTGACCTGTTTGCTTTCCATGGTTTTGGAGCTGAGCGCGTCAGTGTCAACACCGCCAAGCGTGACCTCAGCCGTACGATACCCTTCAGACCCAGTGGGTTTAAGGGGCAGGGCGTGCAAGGTATCAGCAAGATCTTGAAGTGCCTTGTCTGACTGATCCGCCAGATTGCCACTAAGTTTCAGATTCTCTGCCAAGGTCGTCGCCAGTTTCTTTGGGAAAAGCGTCGCTAGGGCTGTGCTCATTTGACGACGCCCATTTTCGCTGCGCGCAGTGCGCAGGGCATCAAAGACCGATGCATGAGGCATCAAATTGGCGCGAATCTCGTCGCCTTCTCGCCAATAATTGGAGACCTGCAGAACAGCAGGGCCAGAAATGCCGCGATGGGTGAACAAAAGTGCTTCTTCAAATGACGTACCATTGGCTTCCAACCGCCCATCAAGGGCAGTTCCTGCGAGCGGTGTGATCCACTCCAGCTCTTTTGGACCGAATGTGAGCGGCACCAAACCGGGGCGTGTGTCCGTCAAAGGCAGGCCAAATTGCGTGGCGATTTGGTATCCGATGCCTGTCGCGCCCATTTTGGGAATCGATTTTCCGCCCGTCGCGACAACAATGTTGGTGGCCGAGACCTTCTGACCGGACAAAATTGTTTGAAACTCTGTGCCGTCGTGGGTGATTTCATCAATCGTAGTGCTCAGTGAAATGTCTGCAGCGCGCGCTTCGTTCAACAACATGTCGATGATCTGCTTGGCTTTTCCGTCGCAAAACAGCTGTCCCAATGTTTTTTCATGGTAGTCGATGCCGTACTTGGCGACCAATTCGATGAAGTCCCATTGGGTATAACGCGCTAAAGCGGACTTGGCGAAATGCTTGTTTTGACTGATGAAGTTCTCAGGGCCGGCAAACATATTGGTGAAATTACAGCGCCCACCACCCGAAATACGGATTTTGTCGCCTGCGCGCTTTGCGTGATCCACAACCAAAACACGTCCACCTTTGGCGCTGGCAAAGCCTGCACACATGAGGCCTGCGGCCCCCGCGCCGAGAATGATGGTGTCGTAATGTGGTGCGATACGTGTGTTCATATGGGCGTTAAGCATGATTTGGCGCTGTGAGACAAGCCTTTCATGTGGACCCGCGACAGTAAAGCGAGACAACGAAAAAAGGCGGCCCGCATGGACCGCCTTCTTGGGAGGAGTTTGAGTTGGTTTAGTCGTCGACAGACACAGATTCAGTTGCTGTAACAGTGCCGTTGGTGGTGAGCACAGCGATGACGTCTTGGTTTGTCAGAGCGTTGAAGCTGATGCGAACGTCTTGGTTTGCACCGGCGTGCACAGGAGCTGAGCCGAGCAATTGGCCTTGGCCGTCTGCAGTGAGTTCGTAGACGTTCACAACGCCGTCTGTTGAGGCGCGTACGAGTTCAAGATTTACATATGAGT
>NZ_JBDMZG010000029.1:0-14513 GCF_039769035.1 Pacificibacter sp. | reverse complement strand
CCCATGCGCCTTCGACCTATAAAATTCCCACCGCCTCTGACGCGCCAGATGTGTTCAACGTCAAATTGTGGGATGCGCCAAATCCTGAGAAAACCATCTACCGCTCCAAAGCCGTCGGCGAACCGCCCTTCAACCTTGGCATTTCTGCATTGATGGCGCTGTCAGACGCGGCAAGCGCTTGCGGCCCCAACTATCCCGCACTGAATGCCCCCGCCACGCCCGAAGAACTGCTCAAAGCCATCGCACGGGCCCGCGCATGAGTTTTGATCGCACCGCATTGACGCAAGCCATTGCGGCACATGGTCGTGTTGCCCGTGTTGTTGTCGCTGATGTCAAAGGCTCTGCCCCGCGCGAAGTTGGGGCGGCGATGCTGGTTTGGCACGGACCAAACGGATTGGCCCAATCAGGGACAATCGGTGGCGGCACCTTGGAATTTGAGGCCATGACATCCGCCTTTGACGCGCCGCGCTTGCAGCGCATTCCTTTGGGACCAAATTTGGGACAATGTTGCGGTGGCTCGGTGACGCTTTTAACCGAAGTGTTTGAAACCACAGACGACATTCCTGACGATGTCTATGCGCGCGGGCCTAATGTGATACCATTGGCCGTGCAAAAGGCGCTTAAATCTGTGCGCCGCGAAGGCTTTGTGCAGCCACGCCTCATTGATGACTGGATGGTCGAACCTGTTAGCCCGCCTGTGCGGCCGATTTGGCTGTGGGGCGCTGGGCATGTTGGCCGTGCGATTGCGCAGGTGATCGCGCCCTTGCCGCAATTTTCAGTGATGTGGATCGACACAGATGCCGACAGATTTCCGCAAAGCTTGCCGCCGCAGACAGAACAATTGATCGCCAAAAATCCCGCTGAGTTGGTGCGTCATGCGCCCAAGGATGCGGAACATCTGGTGCTGACCTATTCGCACGCGCTTGATTTGGAACTGTGTCACCAAATTCTGTCCCGCCCCTTTGCCTTTGCGGGCTTGATCGGGTCCGAGACGAAATGGGCTCGCTTTCAGTCGCGCTTAAAAGCATTGGGGCACTCAGCTGCCCAAATTGACCGCATATGCTGCCCAATTGGGCAAACCGAGCTTGGAAAGCATCCGCAAGCCATTGCGATCGGCGTCACCGCACGTCTAATCTCGGGCGAGACACGGGCCGAAACTCTGATCACACAACTGGGAGGCGCTTAGGTGACCGAACTTCTTAAATTGCAGGGGCTGACCAAAGCCTATCCCGGCGTGATCGCCAATGACGATGTGGGCTTTGAAATCGCCAAGGGCGAAGTGCATGCGCTGCTGGGCGAAAATGGTGCAGGCAAATCCACGTTGGTGAAAATGATTTACGGCCTCACCAAGCCGGACAGTGGCACGATGACGCTGCACGGCGAGACCTATGTGCCGACGTCGCCGCAAGCGGCGCGTGCCGCAGGTGTGGCGATGGTGTTTCAGCATTTCTCACTGTTTGAAGCGCTGAATGTGGCCGAAAATGTTGCCCTTGGGATGGAAAATCCGCCCAAGATGAAAGACTTGGCCAAGTCGATCCGCGAAGTGTCCGAAAACTACGGGCTGCCGCTTGATCCTGATCGCACCGTTGGTGATTTGTCTGCGGGGGAACGCCAGCGTGTGGAAATCATTCGCTGTCTTTTGCAGGACCCAAAACTGTTGATCATGGACGAGCCGACGTCCGTTTTGACACCGCAAGAGGTCGAAATCCTGTTCAAGACCCTGCGCCAATTGCAGTCTGAGGGCACTTCGATCCTGTATATTTCGCACAAGCTCGAGGAAATTCGCAGCCTATGTGACGAGGCGACAATTTTGCGTTTGGGCAAGGTCGTTGGCACTTGCGACCCCAAAGCGACCAGTGCGCGTGACATGGCGGAATTGATGGTGGGCGAGACGCTGCACATCCCGACGCGTGATGCCAAACCAAGCGGCGCAGAGCTTTTGAGCGTCAAGGATATCGAATTTGCGCCTCAGAATCCCTTTGGCACGCGATTGAAAAACCTGTCGTTGACAGTCAAAGCGGGCGAAGTTCTGGGCATCGGCGGCGTCGCAGGCAACGGGCAAGATGAGTTGCTGTCTGTGCTGTCAGGCGAAGCGCGCGCGCAAAGCGGCAGTGTGACGCTGGAAGGCAAAGAGGTCAGCAAGTTAGGCCCGAATGCGCGGCGCAAACTTGGGCTTTTGACAGCCCCCGAAGAGCGCCTTGGTCACGCAGCTGCGCCAAACATGAGCTTGATCGAAAACACGGCGCTGACTGCGATCATTCGCAAAAAACTCAGCAAGAACAACTTCATCAACTGGTCCAAAACCGAAAGCTTCGCCAAAGAGATCATTAAAACCTACGATGTGCGAACGCCCAGCGCTGCAGCTGCGGCGCGGTCTTTGTCGGGGGGGAACTTGCAAAAATTCGTCATTGGCCGAGAGGTCATGCAAGACCCAAAAGTGCTTGTGGTGAACCAGCCAACATGGGGCGTTGATGCCTCGGCCGCGGCCAGTATTCGCCAAGCGCTGCTGGATTTGGCCGCGAATGGGGCCGCCGTGATTTGTATCTCGCAAGATTTGGACGAACTTATGGAAATTTCCGATCATTTTGCTGCCCTCAACGAAGGCAGGCTCAGCGCGCCGCGTTTGGCCAAAGGACTCACGGTGGATGAAATCGGCCTCATGATGGGCGGCGCTGATGGCGCGTCTAAGGCAGAACCTGAGGCAGAACCTGAAACGATGGGAGCCTCAGCATGATTTCTTTGGTCAAACGTCCCCAACCGTCGAAAGCTTGGGTGGTCGCCACGCCAATTTTAGCCGTTCTAATCACGATGATCTTGGGTGGTTTGTTGTTTGCCGCGATGGGCAAAGACCCGTTTGTGGCCATCCGCACGATTTTCTGGGATCCGCTTTTCAACCCTGATTTTGCAGCCTACTCACGCCCGCAACTTTTGGTCAAAGCCGCTCCGCTGATTTTGATCGCGATTGGCCTGTCTCTTGGTTTTAAGGCTGGCATTTGGAACATTGGTGCGGAAGGGCAATACATCATTGGGGCCATCACAGGCGCCTCTGTGGGTCTTGCGTTTTACCCGATGGAAGCGTGGTTTATTTTCCCGCTGATGGTGATCGCAGGTGCTTTGGGCGGCATGTTATGGGGCATGATACCCGCCATTTTAAAGACGAAATTCAATGCGCCCGAAATTCTTGTGTCATTGATGTTGGTCTATTTTGCAGAGCAAATCATGATCGCCGTGTCCCTTGGTGCGCTGCGCAACCCTGACGGAAACGGCTTTCCTGGATCACGTAACTTGGCGCAATATGCCTCAAGCGCGAACCCTGAATTGATCGCGGGCACAGGTGCACACTGGGGCGTTATCGCGGCGTTTGCTGCCGTGGTTGCGGCTTATGTTCTGCTAAGCAAACACCTGCTTGGGTTTCAAATTCGCGTCACAGGCGAAAGCACGCGTGCTGCGGGATTTGCAGGCATCAACGCCAAGCGGTTGATCATATTCTGCCTTGGCATTTCCGGCGCTTTGGCGGGCCTTGCAGGACTGTTTGAAGTCACGGGGCCTGCAGGTCAGATCACCACGTCCTTCAACACGGGCTACGGCTTTACCGCGATTATCGTTGCCTTCTTGGGGCGGCTTAATCCGATCGGCATCTTGCTGGCGGGGCTTTTACTGGCGCTGACATTCATTGGCGGTGAGCTGGCGCAGTTTATGTTGTCGCTGCCGTCAGCGTCGATCCAAGTGTTCCAAGGCATGTTGTTGATGACACTTTTGGCGATGGATATTTTCGTGAACTACAAAGTCGTTTTGCGCAAAAAGGAGGCCGTGTAATGGATCTCGGGTCAATTTCACTGGTCGCATTTCTTGCGTCCCTTATGGTGGCCTCAACGCCCATCTTGTTGGCGGCGTTGGGCGAAATGATCACGGAGCGCGCAGGCGTCTTGAACTTGGGCGTCGAAGGCATGATGATCATCGGTGCAATCTGTGGCTTTGCCATCGCCGTTGAAAGTGGCTCGGCGGCTGTCGGGTTTGTCGGTGCAGCGGTGGGTGGTGCTTTGCTGTCGATGTTGTTCGCGATCCTGACGCAGTTTCTTTTTGCAACGCAGGTGCCAAGTGGTCTGGCGCTGACGCTTGTCGGAGTGGGCCTCGCGTCCTTTATCGGACAGCCCTATGTCGGTGCTGCCCCGCCTGCGGTTGGGAAAATGCCTATTCCTGTGTTGGAGCAAATCCCTTTCTTTGGCCCAGCGCTCTTTCAACACGATGCCATGGTCTATGTCTCATTGTTGCTGACCCTCGCGATCTGGGCGTTTTTGAAGTTCACCCGTGGAGGGTTGATCTTGCGCGCTGTTGGCGAAAATCATGATGCCGCGCATGCTTTGGGCTACAAGGTCAGACTGGTGCGCGTCATGGCGATTGGCTTTGGCGGCGCGATGGCAGGGCTTGGCGGGGCGTATATTTCGCTGATCCGTGTGCCGCAATGGACCGACGGGATCACCGGTGGCGTTGGCTGGATTGCTTTGGCGATCGTGGTGTTTGCATCGTGGAAACCGGGACGTGTGCTGTTTGGCGCGTATCTGTTTGGGGGGCTGACAGCCCTGCAGCTCAACTTGCAGGCTGCGAACGTGCCGCTTTTGCTGGTGCTGCCGTATTTGGTGATGCTGGCTGGCGTGGTTTACTTGGCGATTGCCGTGGCGGCAGGCTCGTGGAAAAAAACCCTTGATGTTAAACCAACACTTAAGACCTTCGCGCAATTCATCGGTTCTGGGCTTGCGTTGTTGTTGGTCGGGATTGCCACAAACTACGCCTCTGGGCTTGATCTATTGCTTTTGTCCTCGGCACCATTCGTTGCAACGATTGTTGTCTTGGTCGTGATTTCTGCGCGTAGCAAGGGGGCTTCTAACGGGCCCGCGATGCTCGGCAAAACTTTTCAGGCTCACTAGAGTTTGAAACAATAATGGACTGCAAAGTTCGAACTTTAATGAGGCACTTAAGCCTCGAAAACCTGGGAGTGGACATATGTTCAAAAAAATTCTCGCGACCACCGCCTTGGCTGTTGGTCTTGCTGGCGCTGCATTTGCAGACGACAAAACCAAAGTTGGGTTTGTCTACGTTGGCCCTGTAAACGATGGCGGCTGGACACAAGGCCACGATCATGGCCGTCTTGAGCTTGAAAAGCACTTTGGCGACAAAGTCGAAACAGTTTTCGTTGAAAACGTGCCAGAAGGTCCAGACGCCGAACGCGTGATGACGCAAATGGCGCTGACAGGCACAGACCTGATTTTCACCACGTCTTTTGGCTACATGGACCCAACCATCAACGTTGCGGCGAAGTTCCCGAATGTGAAATTCGAGCACGCCACAGGATATAAATCTGCTGAAAACGTAGCGACATATTCTGCACGTTTCTATGAGGGTCGTGCGATCCAAGGTACAATCGCAGGCCACATGACCAAGTCCAACATCATCGGCTACATCGGTTCTGTGCCGATCCCTGAAGTTGTGCGCGGCATTAACTCTGCTTACATCCACGCGAAAAAAGTGAACCCTGATGTCGAGTTCAAAGTCATCTGGATTTACGAATGGCTCAACCCAGCCAAAGAAGCGGATGCGGCCAAAGCCCTGCTTGAGCAAGGCGCGGACGTGATTATGCAACACACCGATTCCACAGCGCCCTTGGCTGCAGCCAAAGAAGCTGGTGCCATCGGATTTGGCCAAGCCTCTGACATGTACGACTTTGCGCCAGCACCGCGCGTGTCTTCCATCATCGACAACTGGGCGCCCTACTACATCGAGCGCACCCAAGCTGTCATGGATGGCACATGGGAAACTGTGAACACATGGGACGGCATCGCGACTGGCATGGTTGGCATTGGCGAAATCACTGACGCTGTTCCTGCAGACGTCAAAGCCGAAGCATTGGCAATGAAAGCAGCCATCGTTGCGGGCACATACCACCCGTTCACAGGGCCTTTGAACAAACAAGACGGCACACCGTTCTTGGCTGCAGGCGAAGTTGCAGATGACGGCACATTGGCTGGCATGAACTTTTACGTCGAAGGTCTGACAGGCGAAGTTCCACAATAAGGGACAACGTTCACCATACGCACTTGAAAGGCCCGCCACAGTGCGGGCCTTTTTAATATGCGCCCCGCCCCGAAGTAACACGCTTGCGTTTGATACGGATCAAAGCCCGCTTGCGTGCCCCCGTGCGATGCCCCAGTCAACACCTGACTTCAAAGGACATCTCATGACTTGGACCACAAAAAACGCTGACATGCGCGGCGCCCTCAAATCGTTGAACACCGCCAATATGGGCATGGCGCGTGGATTTGGCGCACTGTCAAAGGCCGCAAAAGACGGCGGTGCGTTGGATTTGAAAACCAAAGAATTCGTGGCTCTTGGCATTGCCGTGTCTCAGCGCTGCGAACCTTGCATTGGCTTTCACGTCGAAGCCCTCATCAAAACAGGCGCCACCCGCGACGAGCTTGCAGACATGTTGGGCATGGCCGTGCAGATGGGCGGCGGGCCGTCACTAATGTATGCGGCCAAGTGTTTGGAATGCTGGGACGAGTTCACCGCCTGATTGCCGCCTCACGGACACCAAGATTTACAGACCTTGCCGCCACCGAGAAGCAACGTTAGTGTTCGCGCAATATTATGTCGCGGGAGAAAAGTGCGATGCAAATTTGCAGAACCAAAGCCGAGCTGCGTGAGGCGGTTAAAGGGTTTCGTGCGCAAAATGAATCCGTTGGTCTCGTGCCAACCATGGGCTATCTGCACGATGGGCATATGACCTTGGTGCGCACCGCCAAGGCGCAAAACGATCGTGTTGTGGCGACGATTTTTGTCAATCCAACTCAGTTTGGCGACGCCTCTGACCTAGACGCCTACCCCCGCGACGAAGACCGCGACTTTGCTTTGCTCAAGGCCGAAGGCGTTGATGCCGTTTTCGTGCCGTCGGTCGCAGAAATGTACGATCCAAACGCGCAGACCACTGTCGAGACGGAACAGCTTGCAAACCTTTTGATGGGTGCCTTGCGCCCCGGTCACTACAAAGGGGTTTGCACTGTCGTCAGCAAACTTTTCAATATCGCGCAGGCCGACAGAGCCTACTTTGGCGAAAAGGATTACCAGCAGCTGTTGGTGGTCAAAACCATGGTGCGCGATCTGGATATGCCAATAGAGCCCGTCGGGGTGCCAACCGTGCGCGAAGTTGATGGCTTGGCCATGTCATCGCGCAATGTGCGCCTGTCGCTCGAAGATCGCCAAGCCGCGCTTATCTTGAACAAAGCACTGGCCCATGGCGACTACGAGATCTCAGACGAGCGCGAAGTTGACGAACTCGAAGCTGAGCTGCACCGTTTCATTTCGCGTGAACCGCGTGCCAAAATCGAAACCATCGATGTCCGCGATGCCTTCACGCTTGAAAAACCGCAGGGCAAAATCAATAGCCCTGTTGTGATCTTGCTCGCCGCTCGCTTTGGCGATGTGCTACTCATAGATCAACGGGTTTGCGACCCCAGCTAACTGCTGCACTTACCGACTGCAAAGGAACACCACCATGTCCACTCAAACTGAAACGATCCGCCGTATCACAGCCCCACAACTTGCGGCGCGCAAAGGCGGCGAGCCGATCGTCTCGTTGACATCCTATCATGCGCACACAGCGGCCATCGTTGATAAATACGCAGACTTCATCTTGGTTGGCGACAGTCTTGGCATGGTGATGCACGGCATGGACAGCACAGTTGGCGTGCCACTTGATCTGATGATCATGCACGGGAAGGCCGTTGTGCGCGGCACGCAACGCGCGTTGATCGTGGTTGATATGCCCTTTGGCACCTATGAAGAAAGCCCAAATGTGGCCTTCCGCAACGCGGCAAAAATCATGAAAGAAACCCAGTGCCAAGCCATTAAGCTTGAAGGCGGCGCACGCATGGCAGAGACCATCAAGTTCCTTGTTGAACGCGGCATTCCCGTGATGGCGCACATCGGTCTTACGCCACAGTCCAGCCACGTGATGGGCGGCTTTAAAACCCAAGGCCGCGATGAAGACACTTGGCCTTTGCACATTGCAGATGCTGTTGCAGTCGCAGAAGCAGGTGCCTTTGCCGTTGTTGTCGAAGGCGTGGTTGAGCCGCTGGCTGACCAAATCACGGCCGCAGTGGACATTCCCACCATCGGCATTGGCGCATCTGCGAACTGTGACGGGCAAATTCTGGTGCTGGAAGATATGCTCGGCCTGAACCCATGGGTGCCAAAGTTTGTGAAAAAATACGGCGCACTTGGTCCGATGATTGAAGAAGCAGTCAGCGAATACGCCACTGAGGTGAAAAACCGCAGCTTTCCTGGCCCTGAAAACATGTACCGGCCCAAGAAATAGCGCACGGGGGGGCATCAGGTCAGATTAAACAAATTCGCACAGAACACCTGCGCGCGCGCCACTATACCCCCTTGGCGCACAGTGGCATAGTGTTGGAAATTTAGGAGACTGACCTATGACCTTTCGCCCTGTAAAATCGATCACCGAAGCGCAAGCCACGATGGAAGGCGCTGGGGTGCATTTGTATCGCGCATTCGGGTTTCACAAACCGCGCGAATTCGACCCGTTTTTGCTGTTTGACGACTTTCGCAACGACGATCCGAAGCTGTTCGAAAAAGGGTTTCCATGGCACCCGCATCGCGGCATTGAAACCATCACTTACGTTTTGGACGGCGAAGTGGAACACGGCGACAGCCTTGGCAATCGCGGCGTTCTGGGCGCAGGATCTGTGCAATGGATGACGGCGGGATCTGGCATCATGCACCAAGAGATGCCGCGCGCAAATCCCAAGGGACAGATGCACGGATTTCAACTTTGGGCCAATCTGCCATCCAGCCTAAAAATGACGACGCCGCGATACCAAGACATTCAAGGCTCTGATATTCCAGTCATAACCGACGATGATGGCACTGTGGTTAAGATCGTCACGGGGTCGTTTTGGGGGCAACGCGGGCCCGTAGATGGCGTGGCAGCAGACCCCTTGTATCTGGATATATCCGTGCCGCCAAACACGCGCAAAGTGCTGCCCATCGACACCTATGCGAACACCTTTGCCTATATCTTTGCCGGCGAAGGCAGCTTTCGCGATGCGTCAAATCCATATGGCGTGCGCGTTGAAAAAGAAGTCGCTGGTGAAGAGATCAACATCCGCGACATGACAGGCAACCGCACCTTGGTAAACTTTGACACCGGCAATGAAATCGTGGTGCAAGCTGGGCCAAAAGGTGTGCGTTTCTTGCTCATATCCGGCCAGCCGATCCAAGAACCTGTTGCATGGCACGGCCCGATTGTGATGAACACCCAAGCCGAGCTGCGCAAAGCGATGCAAGATTTGCAAAACGGCACATTCATCAAAGACGAGCGGCACTGATCGTGTCTCCGTCAAACGCTACGAAATATAAGCAATTTCTTGCCCGTGGCCCATGCCGCGGGCATTTTTCGACGCTTCACTTTTACCCCAAAACCTGACACGGTGCGCACATTGCTGGTGACGCATTGCGATCAAACGCAGTGTTGCCAAATGCAGTTTTCAAGTGCCTCTCCGCCCAAACGGAGCAAAAATCGGGTTCCAACGACGTGAAAATCTTTACCACTTCATCGCGACCGGCCTTTGCCCGTTTCTTGTCAATCTGTCTGTGTCTTTGCCTTATGTCCGGCGTCACGGATGCGGTGGCACAAACGGCACCTGATGCGTCCGCTGCGCAAGCCGAAGAACCTGTTCAAAAGACCGCAAAAATCAAACGCGGTTCTGTCACGAATTTCCCTATCCCTCGGTTTGTGTCGCTCAAAGCCACCCAAGCCAATGCGCGCCGTGGACCATCGCTCAGCCACCGCATCGATTGGGTTTTCAAACTGCGCGGATACCCTTTGGAAGTGATCGCTGAATACGGCCATTGGCGGCGCGTGCGCGACTATGAAGACGCCACTGGTTGGGTGCATTACACGTTGATTTCCGGCGTACGGACCGTGCTTGTTCAACGTGATACCGTCGATCTTTTGGCGCGCCCTGACCCGTCCAGCCGCGTCATAGCGCGTGCGGAAAAAGGTGCCGTTTTGCGTCTATTGGAATGTGACGTTGAATGGTGCAAGGCCTCGGCAGATGGATACAAAGGCTGGCTGAAAAAGACCGGTCTTTGGGGCATTCAGCCTGACGAAATTCTTGAATAAACAACAGTTCACACATGCCCATGCGCCATGAGCCTTGTTTTCAAACGCTCAATTGCCGCTTAAAGTCCTATTATGCAAGCTCACACACGCCTTAACATTTCCGCAGGGCTGGCCTCTGTCGGAGTCGCACTGACCTTGGTTTTGGCCAAGCTGTGGGCGCTTGAGCACACAGGCGCTTTATCAATTGCCGCATCGCTTGTAGACAGCGCCTTGGATTTGATCATGGCCCTCGGCGGGTTGATGGCGATTTATTACGCCGCACGCCCACCGGATGACGATCACAGATTTGGGCATACCTCAGCCGAAGATTTGGCCGCCTTGGGCCAGTCCGTCTTTATTCTGGTGTCTGGGGGTGTCATTGCATGGTCCGCGGTCCAACGGCTGATCGCGCCCACTCCAATTGAGGTCCGTTCAGAAGCACGCGGCATCGCGGTGATGGTGTTTTCCATTTCGCTCACGCTGTGTTTGGTTTTGTGGCAACGCCATGTCGCGAAACGCACGGGGTCCAAAATTGTTGCGGCAGATCGGCTTCACTACATCGGAGATTTGATCCCCAATTTGGGGGCGATACTCGCGCTTATCGCGGCCTCGGTCTTTGATCTGCACCGGATCGACAGCGTCGTGGCCCTATGTGCTGCCGCCCTGCTGACTGTTGGTGCCATTCGAATTGGGAAATCGGCGTTTGACGCACTGATGGACCGCGCAGCATCCAGCGAAACAGTGGCATTGATCGAAGCGCTTGCGGCGCAAGAAACCGGTGTGCGCGGCTTTCACGACCTGAAAACCCGCATGTCTGGATCCAAAGTATTCATTCATTTGCACATCGAATTGGACGGCGATCAGACCCTGCGCGAGGCCCATGACATTGGGAAATCTTTGAAGGCCAAAATCTGCCACGCGATCCCAAATTGTGATGTCATCATCCACAAAGACGTGGCGCGCGACCAAAACTGACGCGCCACGCATGTTTACGTTGCCTTACGCCAAGCCGCGCCCTTTGAGCATCGCCTCTGGACCAGGCATGCGGCCACGGAATGCGGTGTAAAGCACCTCAGGATCAGCGGATCCGCCAGCGGACAGAATGTGCTCTTCAAGGCGCGCGGCAGTCCCTGCATCAAAGGCCCCAGCCTCTTTGAACGCGTCGAATGCATCGGCATCCATCACCTCGGACCACATGTAGGAATAGTAGCCACATGAATATCCGTCACCGGCAAAGACATGCTGGAAATGCGGTGCTTCATGGAACATGGTGGTGGCTTTTGGCATGCCCAATTGATCCAGCGTTTGCGCTTGTGACTGCATCGGATCAGCCGGTGCATCGCCGTCGTGGAAATTGAGATCCGTCAAAGCAGAGGCCACATAGCCCACAGTCGTATAGCCCTGATCATAGGTCTGCGCGTCCAACAAACGCTTAAGCATATCCGCAGGCATCGCCTCGCCCGTGTCCGCGTGCGTGGCGAATTCTTCCAACACTTCAGGGACTTCCAGCCAGTGTTCATACAGCTGGCTTGGCAGTTCCACGAAATCACGCGCCACAGATGTGCCTGAAATGCTTTCAAAAGTCACATTCGACAGCATCTGGTGCAGCGCATGGCCGAACTCGTGGAACAGCGTGCGCGCATCGTCATAGGACAGCAAGTTCGGCTTATCACCCGTGGCTTTGGCGAAGTTGCAGACATTCAAAACGATGGGCTTTGTGTCGCCGCCAAGCTTCTTTTGTGACCGCATCGCCGTGCACCACGCGCCAGAACGCTTCGACGCACGGGCGAAGTAGTCGCCAATAAAGACAGCCAAATGTTCGCCATCGCGCGTGACGTTCCAGCCGCGCACATCTTCATGGTACAGCGTCGCATCAAGCGGTTCAAATTCCAGATTGAACAAGCGCGTCGCACAGGCAAATGCTGCTTCGATCATCCGATCAAGTTGCAAATACGGCTTGAGTTCGGCTTCATCCAGATCGTGTTCAATCTTGCGACGTTTTTCAGAATAATAGCGCCAATCCCATGCCTCAAGCGGCCCAGTGTAGCCGTCCGCATGCAGCATC
Organism: Pacificibacter sp.; assembly: GCF_039769035.1. Taxonomy (NCBI): domain Bacteria; kingdom Pseudomonadati; phylum Pseudomonadota; class Alphaproteobacteria; order Rhodobacterales; family Roseobacteraceae; genus Pacificibacter; species Pacificibacter sp. The sequence continues at coordinate 2,274 of NZ_JBDMZG010000029.1, read as the reverse complement.
TCTTCCAAAATAGCACCGTCTTTTTCAGCGGCCGTTTTGGCAGGTTCCCACACTTGCATGAGCAAGTCACGCACGGCTTGTGGCGTCTTGGCCATCTCGGTTTCAAGTTTGAATGTGGCGAAACTTTCATAGCCCAGCAGCTTGGCCCGCTCTTCGCGCAGCTTCAAAATTTCCGCAGCATTGTCGCGGTTGTCGGTCTCTCCACCACGCGACCCACGCGATTTCCACGCGTGGAACACAGCTTCGCGCAAATCGCGTCGCGGCGAAAATTGCAAGAACGGCACGAACAGTGACCGCGACGTTGTCAGGCACGGGCCACTTAGGTCTTTAGACGCCCCAGAGGCACGCATCGCATCGACGACGAACTCAGGCAAGCCTTCCAAATCTGCCTCGGTCAGCTCCATAAACCATGCGGATTCGTCGCCCAAAAGGTTTTGTGAAAACGTTGTGCCCAAAGTCGACAAACGCGACTTAATCTTGGCCATCCGCGCAATGTCATCGCCTTCAAGCTGCGCGCCGGAGCGTACAAAACTGCGACGCGTCAACATCAAAACGCGCATCTGTTCGTCGGTCAAATCCAACGTATCGCGCGCCTGCCACAAGGCATCGACACGCTCAAACAGCGCGGTATTCGCAGTGATTTCAGAAGAATAATCCGCCAAGATCGGCCCAAAGTCGCGTTGCAAGCCTTCGCGCACATCGTTGCTGTCAGCGCCCGCGATGCCGTAAAAGACACCCAAGACCTTTGACAAAAGCTCTTCGCAAGTTTCCATCGCCTCAATCGTATTTTCAAACGTCGGCGCGTCGGGATTTTCGGCAATGGCCTTGATCCCCGCGCGACCTTCCGCAAGCCCCGCCTCAAACGCAGGCTTAAAATCTGCGTCAGAAATATCGGCGAAAGGTGGGATGTCGAACGCGGTGGTCCAAGGGCTCAAAAACGGGTTGGTCATAGGGATCTCCTTTGAGATCAAGCTATGCTTGGCAAACCTAAAGTAAAAGGCCTCAGCCGCCGCAAATCGGACAATCGTCGCGCTTTTTTACTTTGATCACACGGGTCTCGGCATAGAGCGCATCATAGATCATCAAGCGCCCTCCAAGTCCCACGCCCGCACCTGTGATATGCTTGACAGCCTCCATGGCCAACATGGTCCCCAACACCCCCGGAAGCGGGGCTGCAACACCGGCTTCGGCACAGCTTGGCACCATGCCGTCAGCGGGTCGGGTTGGGAAAACGCATTGATAACACGGCGTCTTTTGCACGGTGTCATACAGGCTGATTTGCCCTTCCCATTGGGTTATCGCCGCAGACAAAAGCGGCTTTTGCGCGGCAGCACATGTGGCGTTGACCAAATACCGTGTGTCGAAATTGTCGGACCCATCGATGATCAAATCGTATTCGCCCACAAGATCCGTACAAGTTTCATCAAACCGCCGATGATAGGGCTTCACGGTGATAAACGGGTTTTGGGCGCGCATTGCTTTTTCGGCGGAAAATACCTTGGGCAAGTCTTGCGATGTATCGATATGAATAACTTGGCGTTGCAGGTTTGAGGCATCGACAACATCATCATCGATCACGCCAATCGTGCCCACGCCAGAGGCCGCCAGATACTGCAACACAGGCGCCCCAAGACCACCTGCGCCGATGACCAAAACCCGCGCGTCTTTGAGTTTGCGCTGCCCCGGCCCACCGATTTCGCGCAGGGTGATATGGCGCATGTAGCGCTCAAGCTCGACGTCGCTAAATGGTGCTTTTGTGTGATTTTCTGGCTGTTCAGGTTGGTTTTGCAGCGCGCGCAATCGCAGGTGTTTTAACCCCATCCGGTACGTCGCAATCAACGCAATCGCGCCGCCCAGTAAGGCCCAGCTTCGAAGATCGCCGCCCAGTATCTGCCGTAAACTGTTATCATCGGGCAAGATGCTGACGGCGATCAAAACGCCAACATAAAGCGCGCCGATCATGGTCAAACGCGCGGACACCGGCGCTTTCATCACCATGCCAATGAGCCACAACGCCAGCGCGATGAAAAGCACCAACGCCATGATCTAAGATGTCCCTGTCGAGCCAAATCCACCCGCGCCGCGCGCAGTCTCGTCCAAAGCCTGCGCCACTTGGTAATCCCCTTGAACCACAGGCGCGACCACCAGTTGCGCGATCCGTTCGCCATGCGCGACATGAAAAGGCTCAGCCCCGTGATTGATCATCAAGATGCCAACAGGGCCGCGATAATCCGCATCAATCGTGCCGGGCGTATTGACCAAAGTGATACCGTG
>NZ_JBDMZG010000028.1:0-9805 GCF_039769035.1 Pacificibacter sp. | reverse complement strand
GCGAAGATGTTTTGACTTTGCTCCGCGATGATCGCCCCGATTTGCAGTATTCCAATCAATGGGATTTGCCGGGCGGTGGTCGTGAAGACGACGAAACGCCAGTAGAAACTGTGGCACGAGAGCTGTTCGAAGAACTCAACATCGTGCTTGAGTCAACCAAGATCATCTATGAAGTGCGCGAAACCGTTGAGACACCTCATGGCGCGGCAGTACATTTCTTTGTCGCGCGGTGGGATGGTTTGGCGGATGATTGTATTGTTTTAGGAGACGAGGGCCAGCGATGGTGCTGGATGCTCGTGTCCGATTTTGTCTCACGCAAAGATGTGGTGGCACCTTTGCGTGGACGTTTGTCACGTGCTTTGCAGCAAATAACGACCTAAGCCGCGTTGCGATCTTATTTCAATGCCTGCCCAATTTCGGCTTGGATCTCTAGGGCAGCCTGACGTGGGTCGTCAGATTGCCAGATTGGCCGGCCAACAACCATGTGGTCGACACCTGCTTTGATCGCATTCGCGGGCGTCGCCACACGTTTTTGGTCTCCCAAAGCGGCACCTGCTGGGCGCACGCCGGGGGTGACGATCAATTTGCCATCCGCTTCGGGCAGGGCGCGCACAAGTGCGGCTTCTTGCGGGGAACATATGATACCATCTGCGCCAGCACGCAGGGCGTTGCCCGCACGTTCTTGCACCAAGTCTTTGATCTCGCCGGGTTTGATCAGCGCGCCATCCAAGTCAGCACGATCAAGCGAGGTCAAAATGGTCACCGCTAGGATTTTCATGTTGGAACCCGCCGCGCCTTGCTTGGCCGCTTCAACGACATAAGGATCACCGTGCACCGTAAGAAAGTCGATATCAAACTGCGTAATGCCGCGGACGGCTTTTTCGACTGTCGCACCGATGTCAAAGAACTTCATGTCGAGAAAGATCTTTTTGCCGTGTTCTTGCTTCAGCTCATTGGCCAAGGCCAAGCCACCGCCAGCAAGCATGCCCAAACCAATTTTGTAAAAGGACACGGCGTCGCCAATTTTTTGCGCCACTTCGAGGCCTTGCAAAACATTTGGAACATCGAGGGCAACAATTAGGCGATCATCTGCGGGTGCGGTCATGGTTAGGCTCCTTTGGTTTGCACTCTCATATTGCGGTGCGGCGTTTGAGGCAAGTCACGTGACATTTCATCCGTGTTGCATGTGCATTTGACCTAGCGCATAGCGACAGGAAATCGCCCGTGTGATCTTGAATTGGGGACGATGATTGACCACATAGGAATCAAGGTTCCTCCGCGCGTACGTGCCAGCTTTGGGCGTCGCACACTTGGAACGCTTATTTGAAAGGATACGATGATGGACATGGAAAAGTTCACCGAACGCTCACGCGGTTTCTTGCAAGCGGCTCAGACGATTGCGATGCGTGAAAGTCACCAAAAATTAAGCCCCGAACACCTGCTAAAGGCGCTACTTGATGATCCCGAAGGCATGGCCACTGGGTTGATCAGCAAGGCAGGCGGCGACGCTAAAAGCGTTGTAGATGAAACAGATGTGGCCTTAGCCAAGGTGCCACGCGTGTCTGGGGATGCTGGCCAAACATATATGGATCAATCTACGGTTAAAGTTCTGGATGAAGCCGAAAAAATTGCCACCAAAGCGGGCGATAGTTTTGTTGCCGTCGAACGGATTCTTACGGCGTTGGCTGTTGTGAAGTCCAAGGCCAAAGATGCGCTTGTTGCGGGCAATATCACGGCGATGAAACTCAACGCTGCGATCAACGATTTGCGCAAAGGGCGCACAGCTGACAGTGCATCCGCCGAAGATGGCTATGATGCTTTGAAAAAATACGCGCGTGATCTGACGGAAGCGGCGGAAGAGGGCAAGATTGATCCTATCATTGGTCGCGACGAGGAAATTCGTCGCGCGATGCAAGTTTTGTCGCGACGCACCAAGAATAACCCTGTTTTGATCGGTGAACCGGGCGTGGGTAAAACCGCGATCGCCGAAGGTCTTGCGTTGCGCATTATTGATGGTGATGTTCCGGAATCACTGCGCAACAAGAAATTGATGGCGCTGGATATGGGCGCCTTGATTGCGGGTGCAAAATACCGCGGTGAGTTTGAAGAGCGTCTTAAATCGATTTTGAAAGAAATCGAAGCGGCCGATGGTGAAATCATCTTGTTCATAGATGAAATGCACACGCTTGTTGGGGCTGGTAAATCAGAGGGCGCAATGGATGCGGCGAACTTGATCAAGCCTGCCCTTGCGCGCGGTGAGTTGCATTGTATTGGCGCGACGACTCTCGACGAGTATCGCAAATACGTGGAAAAAGATGCGGCTCTTGCGCGGCGCTTCCAGCCGATTGTTGTTGAAGAACCCACGGTCGAAGACACTGTTTCCATCCTGCGCGGGATCAAAGAAAAGTACGAAGTGCATCACGGCGTACGGATTTCTGACGCGGCTTTGGTGGCGGCTGCAACCTTGTCGCACCGCTATATTACGGATCGGTTTCTGCCCGACAAAGCCATCGACCTGATCGATGAGGCGGGCAGTCGTTTGCGGATGGAAGTGGACAGTAAGCCAGAAGAATTGGACCAATTGGATCGGCAAATTCTTCAACTGCAAATCGAAGCGATGGCGTTGTCGAAAGAAGACGATGCTGCGTCGAAAGACCGTTTGCAGAAATTGGAAAAAGAGTTGGCAGACTTGCAGGAAAAATCTGCAGGTATGACGTCCAAATGGCAAGCTGAGCGCGACAAGTTGGAAGGTGCACGAGATCTGAAAGAAAAGTTGGATCGTGCGCGGGCTGATCTTGAAATCGCCAAGCGCGAAGGCAATCTCGCGGCCGCTGGTGAGCTGTCTTACGGTGTTATTCCTCAGCTTGAAAAGCAGATTGAGGCCGCAGAAGGTCATGAAGCGCAAGATCTGTTGGTCGAAGAGGCTGTGCGTCCTGAACAGGTCGCCGAAGTGGTTGAGCGCTGGACAGGTATACCAACGTCCAAAATGCTTGAGGGCGATCGTGAAAAGCTCTTGCGCATGGAGGACTCGTTGCACAACCGCGTCATCGGCCAACACAATGCCGTTCATGCGGTGTCGAATGCTGTGCGCCGTGCGCGAGCGGGGTTGAACGATGAAAACCGACCTCTTGGATCGTTCTTGTTCCTTGGGCCAACCGGTGTTGGTAAAACCGAGCTGACAAAAGCTGTGGCTGAGTTTCTGTTCGACGATGACAGCGCGATGGTGCGCATTGATATGTCTGAGTTCATGGAAAAGCACGCTGTTGCACGTCTCATCGGTGCGCCTCCCGGATATGTTGGATATGACGAAGGCGGCGTCTTGACCGAAGCCGTGCGTCGCCGCCCTTATCAGGTGGTGTTGTTCGACGAGGTGGAAAAAGCGCACCCTGACGTTTTCAACATTTTGCTGCAGGTGCTTGACGATGGCGTGCTGACAGACGGGCAAGGTCGGACTGTGGATTTCAAACAGACGTTGATTATCTTGACCTCGAACCTTGGGGCGCAGGCGCTTAGCCAAATGCCTGACGGTGCAGATTCCACGCAAGCCAAGCGGGATGTGATGGACGCCGTGCGTGCGCATTTCCGGCCTGAGTTCTTGAACAGATTGGATGAAACCATCATCTTTGATCGGCTTGCACGCTCCGATATGGGCGGCATTGTCGAGATCCAGTTGGGCCTTTTGGACAAACGTTTGGCGCGTCGCAATATGCGGGTTGTGCTTGATGACGGAGCCAAAGCTTGGCTTGCGGATGAAGGCTATGATCCGGTGTTTGGTGCGCGTCCGCTCAAACGGGTGATTCAGCGCGCTTTGCAAGATCCGCTGGCTGAACGTCTGTTGGCTGGTGACATCAAGGATGGTGAATCCATCGAGGTGACAGCCGGTGTTGATGGCTTGATTATTGGTGACCGTAAGGGAGCCTCAAACAAGCCAAAACCTGACGACGCGGTTGTGCACTAAGCACGCGGTCAATTTCATATGGTAAGAATAAGGCGGCCAAATGGCCGCCTTATTTGTGTCTATGGGATGCTATGGACGCACGTAGGCATAGCCGTTCTCTTGCAGCTCGATCAAACGGACAACACCTGATGGAACCATCACGGCTTCGCTGAGCATGACGACGTCTTTGCCAGCTTTCTTGCTCATATTGCGGTGTGTATTGCCACAGGCGGCAAAGCTGATGTTTTCGTCTTCAAGGCTCATGGTGGCGATACGGTCCGCGACGGGGCTTTTGCCTTTGACGAGCATATTGAGACCGGGTCCATAGGCAACGATTTCAATAATCACCTCATCGCCAACGCTTTCATAATAGCTGCGTGTATTTGCGGCATTGTTGAGCGCCATATTCATGACCTGTGGATCGTTTTCGTCCACGTGAATAGCGACATAGTGCGTTACGCCCACTGCAAAAGCTGAGAGTGCTGATAGGCAAAGTGCTGCTGAAAGTGCGAGTGACTTGATCATCGTCGTATCCTCCCTGGAATGACATTCCAATATTGTAATGTAATTTTCGTAGTTTGTCAGCTTTCACTCAGGCACGGGGTGTGTCAGCGATTTGTGTAGCTGGGTGCTAAGTGTGATGCCGTTTTCATATGACCCCATCCAGTAAAATTGCATGCTATTGTATGCTGAAAAAAGTGGCACTTTAGCAAAAATGTTGGCGCTAACAGTGTTGCCTACTGCCGTTTTTGTGACAGGGTCTCGCAAGATCAAATCGTGTTAGGAATAAAATATGTGGGTATGGGCGATGGGTGCGCTGCAAGTAATGGCGCTGTTTTTTGTCTTTATGTTGGGTGTCGTGGCGCTCGGTGCTTTTGTGCTTTTCTTCTTCGACAGGCAGCAAACGCGTGATGCGGTGTTGCGCAACTATCCGGTGATCGGCCACTTTAGGCACTGGTTCTCATCTCTGGGCGAATTCTTCCGTCAGTATTTCTTTGCAATGGACCGCGAGGAACTGCCCTTCAACCGTGCACAGCGCGATTGGATTTATCGCGCGGCTGACAAAAAGGGCAACACCATTGCCTTTGGGTCCACACGTAACTTGTCGGTGCCGGGAACGACCATTTTCGCAAACGCCACCTTTCCTCCGCTCGACGATCAATTCGCGACGACAGACCCGATGGTCATCGGCCAGTATTGTCGGACCCCATTCAATGCCAAGTCGATCTTTAATATCTCGGGCATGTCCTTTGGTGCTATTTCCAAACCTGCGGTGTTGGCCCTATCTAAAGGCGCCAAAGAAGCGGGTATTTGGTTGAACACTGGCGAGGGTGGGTTGTCCCCGTTCCACCTCGAGGGCGGTGCAGATTTGGTCTATCAAATCGGGACTGCAAAATACGGCATTCGCGATGAAGCTGGAAACTTGGACGACGATAAATTGCGCGCTATGGCGGCGCATGAAACCGTTCGCATGTTTGAAATTAAACTCAGCCAAGGGGCCAAGCCGGGCAAAGGTGGTATTTTGCCAGCTGCCAAAATCACCCCTGAAATTGCTCAAATCCGTGGGTTGAAACCCGGTGAAGATGGCATTTCCCCAAATCGTCACCGTGAAGTGGATGATTTTGGCGACTTGTTGGATTTCATCGCCCACATTCGCGAAGTCACTGGTAAGCCCGTTGGTTTTAAATTCGTTGTTGGCTCTTCGCGTCCTTGGGCCGAATTCTTTGCCTTGATCAAAGAGCGTGGGCCAAAATCTGCCCCCGATTTTATCACGATCGATGGTGGGGAAGGCGGCACGGGCGCAGCCCCAATGCCGTTGATGGATTTGGTTGGCATGCCGATCAAAGAATCCCTGATCCGTATTGTGGATCTGCGTGACAAATATGGGCTGCACGATCGTATTCGCATCATCGCTGGCGGCAAGCTAGTGAACCCTGCGGATCTGGCTTGGGCGATTTGTGCGGGTGCGGATTTTGTCTGCTCGGCGCGCGGGTTTATGTTCAGCCTTGGCTGCATTCAGGCGCTCAAGTGCAATAAAAACACCTGTCCAACTGGGATCACGACGCATGATCCGCAATTGCTCAAAGGGCTCGTTGTCGAAGACAAATACAAAAAGGTGGCGGCCTATGCTGCGGCTTCGATCAAGGAACTGGAAACCATTGCCCACTCTGTTGGTGTGCTTGAGCCCCGCCAAATGCGGAGGCATCATGTGCGTATTGTTCAGGCCGATGGGACGTCCAAGGAATTGGAGCGCATTGTGCCAAGTTACAAAGAGTCAACGAAGACGTGAAATGAGTTTTCTTTGCGTATGACGCAATAGCGGCTACCTCTAGGAAAAGCATTCTAGAGGGGCCGTCATGAAATTCACGAACGATTTAAAATATTCATCCGTTACGCCAGAGCAGACCTACCTCAACCGTCGTTCTTTGATGGCAGGTCTGGTGAGCGGTGGTGCGGCATTGGGCACAGGTCTTTTGGGGGCGTCTCCAGCGCAGGCTCAGGTTGCGCCTGATTTTCAAATCAAAGGCTTCGACACGACCGAAACGCCCAACACTTTTGAAGAAATAACAACCTACAACAATTACTATGAGTTTGGCACGGGCAAAGAAGACCCTGCACGCAATGCGCACACTCTTACAACTGACCCTTGGGCTGTTGAAATTGACGGCTTGGTGGATCGCCCTGGGTCTTATGATCTCGCTGATATCTTGGCAAAGGTCGACATTGACGAGCGTATCTATCGCTTCCGCTGCGTTGAGGCTTGGTCAATGGTCATTCCTTGGAACGGGTTCGAGCTCAATCAACTTCTTGAGCTCGCCGGCATTCAATCCTCTGCCAAGTATGTTCGTTTTGAAACGCTTTACCGCCCCAGCGAAATGCCAGGTCAAAAGCGTGCTTTGCTCGACTGGCCCTATGTTGAGGGCTTGCGCCTTGATGAAGCGATGCACCCGCTCACACTGATGGCGACGGGCCTGTATGGCAAAGAACTCCCGAACCAAAATGGCGCGCCGTTGCGCTTGGTTGTGCCTTGGAAGTATGGCTTCAAATCGATCAAATCGATTGTGAAGATCACGCTGACCGACACCCAGCCGCTGAACACTTGGAAATCAATTAACGCTCGTGAATACGGATTTTATTCAAACGTGAATCCAGAGGTTAGCCACCCGCGGTGGACGCAGTCGACGGAACGACGGATCGGCGGCGGCTTGTTTGCCAAGCGTATCGAAACCGTCAAATTCAATGGCTATGAAGAGCAGGTCGGCGACTTGTACAAAGGCCTTGATCTCACCAAGAACTACTAAGTTTGTCTCACAAAGGGGGCGCTGTCGTAACCTCCTTTGCGTTCCCTATATTAGGACGTCCAATGTTTTCCGCATTATCCGAAACGATTACCAAGCAGAGTATCGCAAAATCAGTGAATGGCGTTTTGCGCCGCATTCCCGCTTGGTCGCTTTATATCATCGCCGTAATTCCACCTGTTTTGATGTTCCTGTCAGCATTGAATGGCACGCTTGGCGTTGATCCCGTGAAAGAGCTTGAGCACGAGATGGGAGAGCTTGGGCTTCAGGTCCTTATTGTCGTGCTTGCGATTACGCCGCTGCGTCGGATCACAGGAATTAGCCTTATCAAGTTTCGCCGTGCGCTGGGCCTAATTGGGTTCTTCTATATCTTTTTGCACCTGCTGGTGTGGCTGGTGCTGGATGTTCAAATCTTAGACCAGATTGTGAAAGACATCATCAAGCGCCCCTACATTACGATCGGCATGGCAGGATTTGTTCTAATGATGCCATTGGCCATCACATCGAACAATTGGTCGATCCGCAAACTCGGACCCAAATGGCGCAATTTGCACAAGTTGACATATCCAGCTTTGATTTTGGGTGGGGTTCATTTTGTGTGGCTGGTCAAGGGCTGGCAATTGGAGCCGCTGATCTATCTTGGAGTCATCGTAGCGCTTCTTGCTGTGCGCGTGTTCTGGAGCGTTGCGCCCCGCGCTAAGTCGCGCCGTGCACAATAAATTAGAAGCAATTGATACGGTGAAAAAAAGGGGGCAAGACTGCCCCCTCAAAGATGCTACTGATTTGCGCACCGCTTAGGCTGCTGCAACCAATGGCTTACCGTTTTTCATGTGACGTGCCGCCAATTTACGTGCCTTGTGGCCGGAAATGAATGGGCGGGCAGGATCGAAACCACCCTCAACACCAGTTTCAGAAACGCGAAGCTCTGGGAAGATCTCAAGAATTTCTTGTTTCGAAGCTTCTTCCACCGCGTTCAACGCCTGAGCGCCTGTGTAGAAGGACTCGGCAAATGCACCGTTTGCAAACACCACTTCGTGACGGTCAAACAAGACATGATAGTATGTGACACCTTCTGGTGCGTCGACAGTTTCAATGCCAGGAATGCCCAGCAATTGCTTCGCAGCGACCAGAATTTCAGAACTGCCAAACATACGTTCTGCGATTGTCGAGCGCACATAGATGCGGTGCTGTGGCGAGACGCGAAGGTCGGTTTCAGGATGGTTGTCACCCAAAGCACCAGCTTTGATCACAATGGGACGCAAGTGCTTAGCGCGCATGAGCTCCTGACCAGAAATGTGCTTAGAGCCAATCCAGCGCACGCTTTGCAGACCGTGATCCATCGTCCAAACGCGGTCGCCGGCTGAAAGATTTTCAACAGACATTTCGGAAAACTCAGCCAGAATTTTCGTGCCAGCAGAGAAGCACGGAGGCTGAACCTCGCCTTCCTGGATGTACAAAGGTCCCATATTGAGGTCTGAAAGTCTTCCGCCCGATGAGCCGTTTTTCGGGTCGGTGTCAGACGTAAGGTTCAATACATAGTATTCGTTGGTCCCATTAGTACCGCTTCCGATAACTTCGATGACTGCAAAGGTGTCGGAGATCGTTTCGTTGGTTCCAGACTCGGTATAGTCGAAGGTCGTGTAGCCCATGTAAACATAGTTATAGTCCACACCATCTATCGTAACGTATTCGACGCCGACCCCTGAATCGGGGTTTGGATCTACATCGCCGAAAACTTCAGCGAGCCTAACGGTGAAATTGGTTCCCATCTGCCAAGGAAGTTCTTCACCTTCTGGCAGCAGCGCAGTTTCTTCGTCAACGTTGTCAACAGACTCGGTGAAGGACCCTTGTGTGGTGTTGCCGGTAAAGTTGATCGCGTCGTCGCCTGTGATCGTGATCTGTTGCATTGACCAGTCATACGATGTTGTGACCATATTCCATTCCTCCAAAATTTTCACGTGTCTCAAACACGTGCGTCCCAAACTCTTACAAGCGTATTGCTCGAAACGAACAATTGGGCACGTTAGCGAGCTTTCACACGCGAAAAATATCGAGTGGCCTAGGGCAAAAGCTACGTCCATTAGAAAGCAATAGAGTCAACTATACTGACATTACGTTGAAACTAAACCTTTTTTTGCCTAAATTTGTATCCACAGTCACGTGTTGGCGGTGGATTCGCCCACGAATTGGGCAATTCAGGGGGGTATTTCGGCGTAGATGGCGTGATTTAGTGTCCAAACTGGATCCGTTTCACCCACTTTGTTGTGACTGCGCTTCTTCGCTTGGCCGATTCGTGGGCGACATTTCGACGTGATTCTCGCTTTTGCAGGCATGTTGGTATGCCCATGGGGTATTGCGCATATGATTTGCTCGACATTTGAAGCGTTGAAGTGTGTGTCTTTGGGTAAAGTCGCGCTGCGATCATTCAATAAATAGACAAATCCCACTTCCTTCAAAAAAGTTTCACTTTCTTCGTAAAAACCACTTGCGGCTTGTGTTGGTTAGCACTAGAACCCCCTCTACCGGCAGCGAGCGATTGACTGCGGGGCTGGATGGAGCGGCGGTAGTG